>JAQIBY010000089.1 GCA_027858835.1 Bacteroidales bacterium
CTTGATGAAGGCGAAAATACTTTCATTTATACAATTACAAATGGCAGCTGTGTTTCATCGGATACCATTATCATTACAAGAGATATTTTAATTGAAGCTGATGCCGGTGCTGATATTTCTCTTTGCCAAGAAGATGAGGTGACTTTGCCGAGCGATGATAACGGAACTTGGGCGCTTGTTAGTGGAAGTGCAGATGTCAATAATACAAGCAGTCTGACCGATCCGATTGCAATTATTACAAATATTGCGTTAGGAGAAAATCAATTTAGCTTCACTATGACAAATGGGGCATGTGTTGATACGGATTATATGACAATTACAAGGGACAGTCTGGTTATCGCAAATGCAGGACCTGATATGGAAATTTGTGATGATTATTCAACAGCAATTATTGCTGAAAACGTAGGCGTAGGAACCGGAACTTGGTCAACTCCAGATAGTTTGCCAAGCATTGACAATCCGAATCAGGCCTACACAAATGTAAATGCACTTGAAGCTGGAGAAAACAATTTCGTTTGGACAGTTGAAAATGGAGCATGTGTCAGCACGGATACGATGAAAATCATTCGATATGAATCCGTTTTCTTGCTTGCACAACCACAAACCAGAACAGTAATTCAAGGAGACACCATTATGTTTATCGTTGAAGCAGAAGGCGATTTCACTGAATTCCAATGGATGAAAAACGGAGAAGAGCTTGTTGATACATTGCAAATCAGCGGAGCAACAAATGATACCCTTTCCATCAGTAGGATTTCCATAGATGATGCCGGAACTTATACTTGCATTATTCGAGGAATTTGTGGTGATGTTTACTCAAATTCAGCAGAACTCTTTGTGGATGGCGGAATTACTATTTTCCCGAATCCAACAAGTGGTGAACTAAATATTCATATTAGTCGTCTTGAAGAGAGTTACACTGTTAGAGTGTATGATGCAACCGGCAGACTGGTTAAAGCAGACCAATCAACTCACAATCGACTACTGCTAGACATCAGCGATTTGCGCGATGGATTGTATATTGTATCTCTTGTCCTAGAGAACCAAACCATTAATTATAAAGTCGTTAAGGATTAGTCTATAAGAAATTATCATAATCAAAAGCTTCTTTGGAATTTAAACTCCGAAGAAGCTTTTTTTTGATCCATAAGCTTTCATTTGGTGCAAACCTAATAAATTCAAGGGCTATAGAACTTTTTACCAACTATTTTGTCCATTAAGCCCATAATTTCTATTTTAGTTTAATATCAGGGCTGAATTGTAAAAAACAGCCGATTAAGCTCGGCATTTATGTCGAGGTTTTTAAGGCAAAAATATCAGGGCTAAAGCCTATTTATTTCGCTTTTCACTTGTTTACCCCGACCTGAAGGTCAGGGTTAAGCCATTGCTCAACTGAAAAGGCTAAAGCCTACTTTCTACTTCTTTCGCTGCCTTTTCTGTTATATGTTTTCACTATTTTATCAATACTGAATTGTGAAAAGCAGCCGATTAAGCTCGGCATTTATGTCGGGGTTTTTAAGGCAAAAATATCAGGGCTAAAGCCCATTTATTTCGCTTTTCACTTGTTTACCCCGACCTGAAGGTCAGGGTTAAGCCATTGCTCAACTGAAAAGGCTAAGCCTACTTTCTACTTCTTTCGCTGCCTTTTCTGTTATTTGTTTTCACTATTTCATCAATACTGAATTGTGAAAAACAGCCAGTTATCCCCGACATTTATGTCGAGGTTTTTAAGGCAAAAATATCAGGGCTAAAGCCCATTTATTTCTCTTTTCACTTGTTTACCCCCGACCTGAAGGTCAGGGTTAAGCCATTACTCAACTGAAAAGGCTAAAGCCCACTTATTACTTCTTTCGCTGCTTCACCCCGACTTGAAGGCTTGGGTTAAGCTGCTTAACAATCAGCTTGGAAGCACATAAAACTGTCTTAAAATACATAACCCGGCAAAAGGATTTGGTTCAAGCAGCCTGTTCCGGCTACATTCCGGGAGGAATACTCGCTGGCTTGCCGAAATATCGGGACAAGGCTGGCGCACCGCTTATATTGCTATGTATTAGCGGCTGGTTTCTTTTATTATTTTATCATAATCCTTCAGGGCCAATTTAATACTTGAAATTACCAAGTCGGGTTCATCCGTTTGAACAAAATGGCTTGAGTTTGAACAATAAAATAACTTCCCATATTTCAGGGGATATAAAAGTTCTAACCATCGTTTCATCTGGATGTTGTTATTAATTCTCCACATCTTTTCCCTGTCATAAATTGTTGGTGGTTCTGGATCAGAAAAACCACCTGCCTTAATAAAATGTACTGGTACGTCTGGCAAAGGATTCTGGTTGCACTCTGCGAATTCTGTTTTGGTCAGTTGTCTTGATATTTTCACTTCTTCAACATAGAAACCAGGCATTTCTTTATAAAGTTTCTCTATAAAATCATCATATGGTTTTCCAAAAATTGAATCAATCTGATGTTGGGTCAATCCTATTTCTAGATAAGGCAAATCGCCGTCTCCCTTTTTTTTAGTAAAGTCAATGGGGTCAACAAAAATAAGACCTGCTATTTCCTCTGGATACATGGAGGCAAAACTTCTTATATAAGCTCCGCCAAATGAATGAGAAACCAATAAATAAGGAGGCTTTAGACCCTTCTCTAATAGCATTTCTCTCAAATTATTAACAATATGCTCAGTTGTTGGTGGTAGCGAGTCGTTTTCTGATTCTCCTATTCTTGGGCGGTTGTATCTAAAAACAGCATTTGTTTTAGAAATTTCTGCTGCTACTGTTTCCCAACTTCCAAAACTACTTGCCATTCCATTTTCGAAAACAACCACAGGTTTATCAGCTTTATTATTTTGCATCCCGGAAGTTAATACTTCAACTTTGAATCCATTAATAGTTATGAATTCTATATTGGAATAGGCTATGTCTTTATTTGCTTTAACCAGTTCAATAATGGATTGCCATCTTTTATCACTATAAAGTGATTTGAAATCAGGGTCTTCCTTTATATGCCCATAATTCGTGTAATTCATTTTAGTGGCAACATAATTCAAATGACAAAATGCGCTATCAGGAACGTTTGCCAAAGCCCAAGAACAAGCAGCATTATAACGATGGGTCATTGTTATTTTAGCATCAGGTGCATTAAAAGCATCAGAAAACGCAAGAGCAGAGTTCTCATTGTCTTTTACTTGATAAAGGGAGTCTGCTTTTCTGATAAGAGCATCATACTTCTGATGATTATTCTGTGCAAATAAAGATGTTGCTGTAATCAAGAGGATGAGTGAAAAAGCTGTCGTTTTCATATGTTTTTTTAATATTGAGTACAATCAAGCTTGAAAGAAAATCACCTACAACTCACTTACCACCAATAATTTATAAGCTTATTTCACCCCTGAGTGAAAATAGCCCCATGATTTGTGCAGGCTTATACACAAAACTAATCATTTTTAAATAAATCATCATACGAACGCTGAATTTTCTGTAAACTTTTTCTGTTATATGTTTTCACTATTTTATCAATCTGAATTGTAAAAACAGCCGATTAAGCTCGACATTTATGTCGAGGTTTTTAAGGCAAAAAAACACAAAGGGCTTTAGCCCTGATATGCTTTCACAAATTCTTCATATTCTTCTCCAAACTACCACCCTGACCTGAAGGTCTTGGCAAAGCGATTTCAACAGGAAGTTTTCGAACTCCTTACTTCTGTGGCATATTCATCTAAAGCCGATTAAGCTCGGCATTTATGTCGGGGTTTTAAAGCAAAACTATCAGGGCTAAAGCCCATTTATTTCGCTTTTCACTTGTTTACCCCCGACCTGAAGGACTGGGTTAAGCTGCTTAACAATCAGACTGGAAGGATACAAAATTATCTTAAAACACATAGCCCGGCAAAAGGATTTAGTTCAAGCAGCCTGTTCCGGCTACTTTCCGGGTGGAATACTCACTGGCTTCCCGAAATGTCAGAACAAGGCTGGCGCACCGCTTATATTGCTATGTATTGTACTTCGTTTTTGTTTTCTTGTCATTATCAGTCTGCACAAACCTATCCACGAAGCACAAATTTATTTTGTTTTTGTGCGTTGGCAATTCTAAAACCGCCCTCAAAGGCGGATACCAGGGCTGGCTTTGTAAGTTCTTTGACAAAGCTTTGGTTATAGCGCTGGCTCATGGGGCTTTGGCAATGTGCTTGCAAATAGGGCTGGGTAATAGTTTTCATTATGCCCCAGTCATTAAATTAGGATTGTCAATCATTCTTCTCATTATATCAAATATGCCCTGATAATAGGCATCGTCTTTTGCATAGCGTTTGTATTCTTCCACATTTGCTTTCCTGCGTTTCAGCATGATTTCATCCATGATGCGTTTTAAAGCTATATCACTGTTTTGTTTGTCTGCGTTTTCTGCTACTTTATCTTTAAAATCGGGATGAGACATTACGTTTTTAGCAATGGAAATATATTTTACCCGTGCTTCTTCGGGTGTTTCTTCCCAACCGGA
>JAQIBY010000090.1 GCA_027858835.1 Bacteroidales bacterium
TAAAAAATAGCAAAAGCACAAACTAAATTCAGGACGAGACAGATAGCCGCCACACTAATCATTGCCGCCGAATTCCATTAAAAATGCTTTGATAAACGGATTTAATTCACCGTCCATAACAGCTTGTACATTACCAGTTTCATGTGAGGTACGTAGGTCTTTTACCATTTTGTAAGGATGCATCACGTAGGAACGAATTTGCGAACCCCACTCAATCTTTTTCTTTGCACCTTCAAGTTTTTGCTTGTCTTCATTTTGCCGCCGCAACTCCAGTTCATATAACTGTGATTTCAGTAATTGCAAGGCATTGTTTCTGTTTTTATGTTGGGAGCGGGTTTCTGTATTTTCAATGGTAATTCCTGTGGGTAAATGTCGCAATCGTACACCGGTTTCCACTTTATTGACATTTTGTCCGCCGGCACCACCGCTTCGATAGGTATCCCACTCAATGTCAGACGGGTCGATTTCAATATCAATGGCATTGTCAACCAAGGGATAAACAAAAACCGAGGCAAAGGATGTATGGCGTTTGTGTGCAGAATCAAAAGGAGACAATCGAACTAAGCGGTGTACTCCATTTTCGGATTTTAAATATCCATAAGCATATTCACCGGTGAATTCGATGGTCACGGATTTTATTCCAACCTGATCTCCCTCGGTCATGTGAATTTGTTTGGTGGAATAATTGTTTCGCTCTCCCCAGCGGATGTACATTCTCATGAGCATTTCAGCCCAATCATTGCTTTCTGTGCCGCCTGCTCCGGCATTTATATTTAAAATCGCATTGAAACCGTCCTCCTCACTGCCGAGCATATTTTTCAGCTCAAGTGCTTCAACATCCTCAATGCAAAGATTATATTGTGCATCAACTTCCTCCGTATCGCCTTCTCCCTCCAACGCAAATTCATATAGCACATCTAAATCGCCAATCTTTTCGGCAAGGGAATCATAGGCTTTTATCCACGACTTTTGTTCTGAAATTTGCTTCATTAAGACTTGTGCTTCATCCGGCTTATCCCAGAGTCCTTCTGCACGACTTTTTAATTCAAGTTCCTGAAGTTTTTGCAATCGCATTTCAATGTCAAAGATACCCCCTTAACGCATCCAGGCGATCTTTGAGGTCTTTTAGCTGTTCTTTTGCAAGCATATTAATATTTTATATGATTAGCATTGCATCTCCATAAGTGCCAAAATGATATTTTTCTTCAACGGCGACTTTGTAAGCGTACAATAGTTTTTCATAACCGGTAAATGCGCTTACCATCATCATTAAAGTTGATTTGGGCAAGTGAAAATTCGTAATCATGCTGGTTGGAATATGCACTTCATAGGGTGGGAAAATAAACAAATTTGTCCAGCCGTCGTAAGGCTTAAGCAATCCGCCGGTTGACTTTGAGCTTTCGAGTGTTCTTAGCACCGTTGTACCAACCGCACAAACCTGCCGTTTTGCATCTTTTGCCTTATTTACCATTTCAACAGTTTCATCGGAAATGTGAATTTCTTCACTATCCATTTTATGCTTTGTCAAATCTTCAACATCTACACTGCGAAAATTCCCGAGTCCGACATGTAACGTAACATATCCGTAATTTACGCCAATTATTTCAAGGCGTTTTAACAGTTCACGACTAAAGTGCATTCCCGCGGTAGGAGCAGCAACTGCGCCTTCTTTCTTTGCAAAAATGGTTTGATAACGCTCTTTATCAGCTTCTTCAACCGGGCGCTGAATAAATTTCGGCAGCGGCGTTTCACCTAGACGATACAATGTGTCTTTAAATTCTTCATAGGAGCCATCATACAAAAAGCGCAAGGTACGACCACGTGACGTTGTATTATCTATGACTTCGGCAACGAGTCCGTCGTTTTCGCCAAAATATAATTTGTTTCCGATTCTAATTTTACGTGCAGGATCAACTAAAACATCCCAAAGGCGCTGTTCTTTATTCAATTCACGAAGCAAAAACACTTCAATTCTGGCTCCTGTTTTTTCTTTGTTTCCATACAATCTTGCCGGAAATACTTTGGTATCATTGAATATCATAACATCCTGATCGGAAAAATATTCTTTCACATCTTTAAACATTCTGTGTTCAATTTCTCCGGTTTCACGGTGAAAAACCATTAAACGAGACTCGTCTCTGTTCTTGGCCGGATGCAAGGCAATCAATTCTTCCGGAAAATTATACTTAAATTGTGACAACTTCATAATCCTTCTTTTTGTTTGACTGTTAAGAAACTGCTGCTTAAACGAGGAACGTTTAAAAAAGTTTCATTTTATATCATTTTTTTTAATTCTTCCATAGTAAAGGTGTCATCGATGTGAAAATCACCTGAACGTTCTCTTACCAAGGAGCACATCCAAGCTCCCGATTGTAATGCTTGCCCAATATCTCGTACCAAGGAACGCACATAAGTTCCGGTGTGACATGTTATTGACAGTTCAAGATACGGCAATTCAAAACGCTCTATATTAATATTTTCAATTACAACATCACGAGCTTTTAATTCCGGCGTTTTCCCGCTTCGAGCCAAATCGTACGCACGTTTTCCATTGACATGCAAGGCAGAATAGGCCGGCGGTATTTGACTGATACTTCCAACAAAATTTGGAATAATTTGTTCAATTTTTTTTCGAGTTATATGTTCTGTCGGAAATGTTTCATCTACAGCGGTTTCTGAATCAAAAGACGGAGTTGTTTCCCCAAATTTCAGTTTCGCATAATAGGTTTTATTCTGTACTTGCAAACTTGAAATTTGTTTGGTTGCTTTTCCTGTACAGACAATTAATACGCCGCTCGCTTTTGGATCAAGAGTACCGGCATGTCCAACTTTTATTTTCGGAATTTCACGATTGAATTTCAATAAATAACGAATTTTATTGACGACATCAAAGGAAGTCCAATCCAAATCTTTGTTAACAGGAATAATTACTCCGGATTGAAAGTCTGTGGTATGTTTACTAAAATTTTCCAATGCTTATAAAAAGATAATACAGATTAAACCAATAGCGGCAGTATAAACAGCAAACCAAATTAATTTGCCTTTACGGACAATATTTAGCATCCAACGGATTGCAATATATCCGGAAACAAAGGCGGCAATAAATCCGATAATTAATGGCATTGCATGCATTCCGCCTTCACCAGTCAGGTCACCGCTAATAATATCAAGCAGGTTTTCTCCTAAAATAGGCAGCAAGACCATCAAGAATGAAAATTTTGCAATTTCATCTTTTTTAATACCAAGCACTAATCCTGTTGAGATGGTTGCGCCCGATCGGCTAATCCCTGGCAATACTGCTAATGCCTGAGAAACACCGATGATAAAAGCGTTAAAATAACTGAATTTCCGTGTTTTAGGTCGATAAAAGTGTGCAAAACTCAACAATCCGGCAGTTACTAAAAGCATAGAACCCACAAAAACCAGATTGTTACCGGCAAAAAGCCCTTTAATTTCATCTTTAAAAAAGAAACCAATAATTCCGACTGGAATCATGGAAACAAAAATTTTCAGGATGGTTTTTGTTTCCTGATTGTATTTAAACTCCAGACCGCCGCGAATTAATTTGGTAATTTCTGTCCATAAAACAACGATTGTACTTAAAACCGTAGCTCCGTGAACGACAATTGTAAAGTACAGGTTTTCTTCCCCTTCAATTCCGAACAATGCTTTGCCGATTTCCAGATGTCCGGAACTACTTACCGGTAAAAACTCCGTTAACCCCTGGATTATTCCAAGAATTAGTGCTTCAAACCATTCCATAAGCTATCAGGTGGGTTCTAAAAATTCATTTTTTTGAGTTTTTCAAGCACAAAATAGAACCCGTTTAAATTTGTACTGAAAAAGTAAAGCAATATTACAACTTTTTTTTTAATTTATGTTCAAAAAA
>JAQIBY010000095.1 GCA_027858835.1 Bacteroidales bacterium
TTAGGGATATTCAATGCTTTTTCCTAATTTTATGCTAAAATAAAAATGATGTATTATGTTTAAAAGAGAAGTTTACATAAACCGCAGAGCAAAACTAAAAAAGCTCGTGAAAGACGGAATTATTCTAATCCTTGGTAACAATGAATCCCCAATGAATTATCCGGCAAACGGATATCATTTCCGTCAGGATTCTGACTTTCTGTATTTCTTTGGTCATGATCATGCCGGAATGGCAGGAGTTATAGATGTTGACAGTGGTGATGAATTTCTATTTGCAGATGATGTCAGTATGGATGACATTATTTGGATGGGACCTCAACCAAGTGTAAAATCACTGGCATCAGAAGTTGGCATAGAAAAAACAGCTCCTTTCGGTGATTTAGCAAATTTGCTTGTAAAAGCTACAGACTCAGGGCGTAACGTGCATATTTTGCCACAGTACCGACATGACAATATGATTTATCTCAACCAGGTGCTTGGTATTCCTTTCGATAAAATGAAAGATGCGGTATCTGTTGAGTTGATTAAAGCAATTGTCGCCTTGCGCAGCATTAAAGATGAATATGAAATTGCAGAAATTGATAAAGCATGTGACATCGGTTATATCATGCACACCGAAGCAATGAAAAAAGCTGCTCCCGGAGTTATAGAACGCGAAGTAGCCGGATTAATGGAAGGCATTTCCCTTTCACGCGGCGGTGTTCCCTCTTTCCCGATTATTCTTTCTGTGAACGGGCAAACATTGCATAATCACTATCATGGAAATGTCATGAAAGAAGGTGATTTGATGTTGGCAGATGCTGGTTGCGAAACTACTTTACATTATGCTTCTGACAACACACGCACAAGTCCGGTAAGTGGGAAATTTACCGCAAAACAGCGTGAGGTTTATGAGATTGTTATGAATGCAAACAATCATGCAATGTCACTGATTAAACCGGGAATTACTTACCGCGAAGTGCATCTTGCTGTAGCGAAAGTGCTTGCAAGCGGATTGACAGAATTAGGAATTATGAAAGGTAATCCGGATGATGCTGTCCGTGAAGGTGCTCATGCATTATTCCAACCACACGGATTGGGTCATATGATGGGACTTGATGTACACGACATGGAAGGCCTCGGTGAAAATTATGTCGGTTACGATGATAAAATAAAACGTGCAAGCCAGTTTGGTCTTTCAGGATTACGTTTAGGGCGTGAACTGAAACCAGGATTTGTATTGACAAATGAACCGGGATGCTATTTCATTCCTGAATTAATTGATTCATGGAAATCCGATAAAAAATTCATGGATTTCATTAATTATGAAAAATTAGAATCGTATAGAGACTTTGGCGGCATTCGTTTAGAAGACGATATTCTTGTGACACCTGATGGAAATCGTTTATTGGGAAGTAAACGCATTCCGATTACACCAGAAGAGGTTGAAGATTGTATGAGATCATAAGAAACAAAAGCAATAAATAAAAAGAGAGTCATGCACGTCATGTCTCTCTTTTTTTTGCAACCAAAATATCAATAATTTTTCAACTAAAAAGAAGTGCGGAACTCAGGAAAGAGGTGAAAAACTTACACTTTACACATGAGCAAATTACAATAATTTTGTCAGAATTTATAAGATAAGAAAACGGATTTGAAGAAGTACCAAAACTAAACGATGAAGAAATAAAATTAATTGGACAGAATGATTGGGAACTCAATTTATCATACGTCAAGCTAAATTATTCTTTTTCAATTACTTTTTGATAAGATTTGTTGCCTGATAATATATTCAAAACATAAATACCTGAAGTCAAGTTGCCAATATCTATTGAAAACCTATCAATTTCAAGTATGTTTTTAGATAAGATAAGTTTTCCATTAATGGTGTAGATTTTCGCTTCAGTGTTATCTGAAAATTTCGTTTTTGCTTCAATAAATAAATTTCCATTTGTTGGGATAGGATATACACTAAATGCATCATCAAAACTTAAGTCTGAAACGGAAGATGATAATTGGATCGTTGCATTTTGTTGTACAACACAATTGTTGTTATCAACCAATGTGGCAATATATTCACCGGCAAGCAAATTAATGGCTGTAATACCCGACTGATTGAAAGGGTCATTCCAAGTGATTGAGTATGGCGTAACGCCTCCATATGCATTTAAGGTCGCTGAACCCTCACCATAAGCTGTTTCGGAATTATCTGGCGTTGTAGTTACAGTCGTTACTATTTCATCAGGAGAAGTAATTTCGAATTCAAATTCAGCACTACACCCATTATTATCAACGACAGAAAGCGAATAATTCCCTGCTCCCAAATTTGTGACCAATTGCGAGTTTTGGCCAATTCCCCAATCATAATTGATTGGTTCTTCCCCTTCAATAATATAGGCCTGTGCTGAACCACTTGGATCATTAAAACACAAGGAAGGAGAATGCGTTATGTACATATTCAAGGTATCTTTGTCAACAAACACTGTTTGAATATCAATACAATTAGCAGCATCAGAGACAGTTACAGAGTAATTTCCAGATTGCAAATTACTTAATGTATCTTCATTAGAGGAGTTACTCCATGAAAAATCATAGGGAGGATTTCCATGAATAATTTCCAATGAAGCTTCTCCGTCGTTTCCCGGATTACAACTTTCGATGGTTTGTATTGGGGTTGTTTCCAGATATGCCTGGTTAATATTGTAAGTTTCTGATATGACACAACCGTCATTGCCTGTAACTGTCAAACTATATTCTCCAATTTCTAAATTATCAATGATTAAATCATTTGATCCATTACTCCAATTGATAGAATAAGGTGGTGTGCCACCTGAGATATCAAGGCTTATCATTCCATCATTCTCTCCTCCACAACTTATATCATTAACTACTGGATTGAATGAATACCAGAGACAAGAAAAATATGAATTTCCAATTTGTACAATTCCATTTGGTGTTCCAACAAATATCTCTTTTTCTCCATCATCATCAACATCTCGTATGATTAAGGAATTGTATTTACCTGCCATATGTCCAAATTGTTGCGTTTGAATCTGGAATTCCTCACTTGCATAAATACCTAATCGTCCTTCAATAGTATAGATATATTCAATTTCTCCATCATTATTCAGATCATCAATGGCTACTCCCTGAATTGATTCATTTCCAATAACTATACTGTCAATCAGCTGATATGTGTTGCCATCGAGCACTTCAATTGTACCATGATTGGTTCCAGCTACAATGTCCGACACATTGTCTCCATTAACGTCTCCCAGACTCAAACTTGTATAATAATCCTCAGTGCTTATCCAATCATCATACGTTATCCCATCATACACACAGATATTAGCTTTGCAAATTACTATTTCGGGATTAGCATCTGAATCGATGTTTTTTACACGAATAACAGGAGTTTGATAACCAATTGGAAACTCTGTAGAACTCCAAATAATACTGCCGTCAAGAGGGTTGATTATATAAGCATTGTCTTCATTAGCGGTAATAATTTCGAGCATATTATCATCATCAATGTCGTAAAGTTTTCCGGCATAAAACTCATTTAAATCTTCATCTTGAAATAAATAGGAATTTTCAATTGTCTTTGTAGTTCCATCTATAATCCAATACTTTCCTGTATAGGTATTTCCTGCAGAAACTAAAATTTCAATATCTCCATCATTATCAACATCCCCTAAAGACAAATCAAATACTCCAGTCCAGACACTTCCCAAAAACAATCCATCCGACTGCCATTCAACCTGATGCGTTTCTGAGTTAAATACTGTAATTATACCACTTTCATACCCGCTCGCGGATTCATATGAAATGGCAACTAATTCTTTCACATCATCATTATCAATATCACCCAGTTCTATTGCATAAATAGGACCATCAATATGAACGCTCCTCCACTGAATTTCTTGCTGTTGAATGTCTGCAATTGATAAAACATCTTCTCCAGAACTTGAAAAACCTGCACCCCAACATATTTCTAATGATGCATCGTTATCAAAATTTCCAATTCGGATTTCTGCTACACCATGATGTGGATTATCAAGGCTCCACAACAAGGTTTCTGTATTTGCATCATAACACTTGACTTCACCCCATTGTCCTTCACCGATAATAATTTCATCTATCCCATCTCCTGTTACATCCTGAAGATATAGAACATCAATATCTCCATTAATATTCAGTTCATATTTTACAGCCTGCAAATCGGCATCAAAAACATCAACAAAATCCCATGATCTGGCTCTGATAATTTCATCTTTTCCATCACTATCAATATCAGAGAGCCCTAACATGCAGTACTGACTTGATATTTCTTCAAAAAACCATTCTTGTATAATGTTCGCACCATCAAATGATAAAACATCACCATGGGAAGTAACAAGCTCTATGTCAGCGTCATTATCAACGTTGCCAAGCTTTAAATCAAAAGCACCATAATTCAAACTTGCTTCCTGTTCTAATGTTTCTTTATTAAACAGAAATATATGATCGTCATCACATACAATAATTTCGTCTTCACCATCATTATCTGCATCACCAAATTCAATGTCATTTAAATCAGTCGTAGAGACGGAGATTTCAGATAGTATTTCTTTGGTTTGTGAGTTGTAAACATCAATATCTCCGGATTCAAATCCCACAAATATTTCTTTATCTCCATCATCGTTAATATCAAATAATTTTATCCGATTAATATCAGCCTGATATGCATCACTTGACCATAGGATATCATAATTATTAGTTGAGTTATTGTATTTTAAAATGTACCAGTAAGACCACTGATAATTGGAAGTATTCCTTGCTGCGCAAACAATCTCATCAATACCATCTCCATTGAAATCATATACTGCCATTGTTCGATCACCCGGGGATGCTCCAATTATTGTGTGTTTCCAGTCAGGAGTACAATGCTCAATGATTTCATTACTCTGCATTGTGTTTTTAGCGTTCACTAAAAGATTTTCAATTTGATTATCTGAAAAACCAGAAAGCTCTTCTTCAGTATAGTTGATTTTGGTTCCATGTTCGTTGAGAACAATGTTACCATAATTATCATAAGCTCGTGAGCGATTCTCATGTGTGATTGGATTCGTTTGCGCTATGCTAGAGTACAGAACTAAGTACAAAATAACTGATAATAGACTTTTTTTCATATTGTTTTAAACTAAGTGGACGGTTCTTATGATTAACTACCTCGTACAAATTGCATTCTACAATTATACAAATAATGAATTGACATACCAAACATTTCCCACGCTTTAGTTTCGACTTCTTCTCTAATGTTATTCTCAATCAAATGCTTGCCTGAGTATGCTAAGAATTGACTTGAAAAACCTGTCTTACATTTTTTTATAGGTTTAACTATTTCATAGAAAATAATGGGGTTTTATAGAAATAAGCAATATGTATATTGATTGAAATAAATCATTGTTTGATTTCATCACTAATTAAAATGTGATGTTTGGTTTATTACAAGGATTGTCCCCGAAAAAGTTGTTTAGTGATAGATAATGTTGTGGGAATAAAAATGAATTTTTCATTTGTGCCGGAATGAAATACTCACTTGACAGCTGTCTGATAAAATTGACACATTTGTATTGGCATCTCATTGAATGATTTTATTAGGCCTCTTCTTCCATCACACACAATCGCTAATATCTCAAATCCACGTGATTTTAATTCATTTATGCCTTTTTTTATACAGCGCATTAGTCTCATGTTTTATACCGATTAAACATCAAAATGGCGCATACTTTCACTTCGTTCTGTATGCTTGTTTTGCTGTAATATCGGCATTAACCTTCCGAAATGAATTCGGAATAAGAATTGGTATTACATAATACTTTAAATGGTTTTCCTTACTAATTGAGTCCTTAGAAAGCTTTACTCCAAAGCTCATTCCCCAGTAGGCTGTGTCCATTATAACTATGACTTCTCTAGGAATTTTTGTCGTCTTTTGTAGTCTATATGAATCAAACCTTCGCTCTATCGTTTTCGTACTGCATTTGTACTTCGCTGATAGTTGTTTGTAAGTTTGTTTGCCCGTAGTATATTCTTCCCATATTTGGGCTGATGATACATAAAATCCGCCTGTGAAATGTTGACCACATGCCATGCATTTATAACCTTGTTTACCGTTTTGAAAACCATATTTTTGTACGATTATACTCCCACAGCTTATGCATTTTTTTTATTCATAAGCTTTCATTTGGTGCAAACCTAATAAATTCAAGGGCTATAGAACTTTTTACCAACTATTTTGTCCATTAACCCCCAATTATGTTTAAAAATGAGAAATTAATTGAGATTGATGACAAGCGATTTAAAATAATTAACTCAGAAAAATTACAGCAAATCAGCAATCACTGATAAATAGATTATTTCCACTGCATTTCTACCCGACGGTTTGGCGCATAGAATAATTCGTTAAGCCGTTTTCCTTTTTGAGATGCAATAACAATTCCGCTAAAATCCGTTTCAGATTCAATTGTTTTGCGGTAACTTTCTGCCTGAGATTTTGCGGCAAAATCTCCAACTGCATAAACATAATATGCATCAGCTTTAAAAGAATGAATTGTTTTGGAAGTGTTCAACTGCTTTTTAAACCATGCTTCTGCATTTTCGTTTTTTACACAAGCAATTTGCACATGATAAATTAAGCCCTTCACGTCACGGTCTTTTGTAATTCCCGCTGATTGAGTGATAATTTGGGTTTCATTCACTCCTAAATCGCTTAAATATTGTTTTACTTCCAACGCACGTTCTTCAGCAAGTTTTGCGCTATATTTACTTGCTCCTCTTGCATCAGAATGTCCAATTAGCTGTATTTTTAACTTAGGATAAGCTTTCAGTGTATCAGCAATTTGTTTTAATCCGTCTGCATAGATTTCCTCAACTGCTTTATTTTCGCTGTCGAAAAACACCGGATTAAGCGTTAAACTTTCCGGTTTGAATTTCCATGGTTCAGGCTCGGGAGTTTCGGGCTCCGGATCTTTTGGTTGTTCCGGAACCGGGAGATTCCATTGAAAAATATCTATCCCGCCAAGGCTTGCATTTGATCGATTTGAAGCAAAATATCCCTGATACGGGTTGTCAATTTGGAATGAAAAATCATTTCCGATGGAATTTATCGGGGCTTTCATGTTTATGGGATTTGACCACTCAACACCACGTTTTACACTTAAAAACACATCCAGATTTCCATATCCGGGGAAACCATCACTGGAATAATAAAGACTGTCGTTATGAATTACGGGAAACAATTCTTTTCCGGCAGTATTCAGCTTTTCTCCTGCATTTACAGGATTCTGCCAAACTCCATTCACTTTATCTGAGTACCAGATATCGCTTTCACCATAACCACCCTTCATGTCTGAAGCAAAATATAATCGTTTTCCTTGGTTTGCAAATGCCGGGTGTGCAACATTAATATCCTCCGGTATTTTATCCCATACGAATTGCTCAAGCATTTCAGGATTTCCGGTTTTACCAAAATAAATTGCTGCATTTGACAAACCGGTTTCATACATAAACTTGGTTTTTTTACGTAAAGTAAATGCATACATATTGGTTTCAGAACAATAATCCAAAGCCTCACACAAATAGCTGTCAGACAATTCTGGGAACAAAGCCTCCGGCACTTTTTTGCCAATCATGTAAACGGAGTTTGACGCTTCAGCATTCTGTGTGGAATCCAAGAAATAAGTTGTCACAAAAACTAATTTTTTGTTAATCAGTTTTGGTGATTTTTCTTCCTTCTCGCTATTAACTGACTTCAGATTTTTAACATTATAATCAGTTGCGATATTATTCCATTTTGGGATGGAATCACAGGCAGCAATTTTTAATTGTAATTTAAAACTATCAGGATCATGCTCTTTATAAGTAATAAAATTTTGTTTTGCCTGATTGTACTTTTTGTTGATCAGCTGCAATTCACCGAGATATAAATAATTAACGGGATCGGGCTTATTGCGGCTCAATAGCGCTTCATAAACAGGTTCGGCATCCGTAAACTGTTTAAGCATAATGTAACAATAACCCAAATTATCCAAGCTTTCAACAGGCAATTTGTCTAAAGCTTGTTCATCTGCAGTAATCAAAGAAACAGCCTGATTGTATTTTCCTGAATTCATTAGCTCTAGAATCCTTGCATTTTGAGCAAATGAATGGGAATAAAGCCCGGTAATAAGCAAGCATAATATTATATAACGAAAGATTTTACGCATCATAAACAATTTTACTTAAAGCGACTGATTAAAAAAACATTGGGCTACTGCCACCTGCACTGCCACCTTTTTTGTTTCGAGGAATGCGATAAGTTACATGAAATTCATGAGAACCCAGGGAATATGCTTTCATGTCAGACATTGTCATATCATAAGAATATATGATACGAAGTTTTCCCAAATCGACAGACAACATGTACGCAAGTGCATCATTATACCGATAGGAAACGCCAATACCGATGAGTTTATCATAAATCCCGCGTAGAGCAAACTCACCCTGAATCGGTGAATTCATTTGGTACTGCCCGTGGGCTGCAGCCTGTAGATCAAATTGATCGTTTATTTCGTAGGTATATCCTCCGGTTAAGTAAAAAGTTCTTCGTATTGGATTTTCATTCCCATCCATGCTTTGGAATAAATCAGTACGGATTTCTAACAAATTAAAAGCAGATACACCGACAAAATAAGTATCGCTTTCAGAAAACATCATTCCGAAATTCACATCGGGTGAAAGTTTACTTTCAAAGCCGTTTTGAATCACTGGGTCGCTTTCCTGATCGGTTGTCAGCATAGCAGTATTAATTGAATGCTGATAAAAAACAGGCGATAATCCAAAGCTAAGTTTTTTGGAGAAATCTTTAGACAAAGGTAGGTGATATGCAAGTGACACTGTGAATCCCGTGCGCCTTGAAGGACCTGCCAATTCATTAAAAAACGCAGCACCCATACCAACATTGTTTCCGATATATGCATGGCTACTAATAGCCTGGGACGCAGGAGCGCCATCAAATCCGACCCATTGTTGTCTTACACTCAGATTTACCGGAATATAATCATAACTACCGGCAACTGCAGGATTTAACAAATAATAATCCATCATAAATTGGCTGCGCAACGGTAATTGTTGTGCTGCAAGATGGAAAGAAGCAACGAGCCCTAAAACAAGGATTACATATTTTTTCATACCCTTAATATTTTCTTGTAACATATTGTCTTTCATTATTTTCTATTTCAAAATTGTCACTGTTCCTGTACGTTCCTGATGTTCAGGTGATACCCGGAAAATGTAATAATACGTTCCTGAAGGGAGTATTTCATTATTAAAAGTTCCATCCCAAGCTTGTGAATATCCGGTGGATTCAAAAACGAGACTTCCCCATTGATTCAATACTTGAAGGTGACATTCCGGGAACAATTCGGAATTTCGAATTATCCATGTATCATTGTATCCGTCGCCATTCGGTGTGAAAGATGAAGGAATATTGATACAATCCACATCGTTTTTCTCAACATAGGTTGAATCTGAGGCTTCACATTCAAAAATATCAGTTACTGTTAAGGAATAAACCCCCTCCGTCAAATTTTCGATATCTTCAGTATTCGCACCTGTACTCCATGCATAATTGTATGCCCCGGCTCCACCAACAACAAAGCTTTCAATACTTCCGTCATATTGAGCCTCACAGCTTACTTCTGTTGGGATTAAAGTAATTTCAATTGGATCAGGTTCAGTAATTATTGCTTCTGCAAAGACCTCACAATCATTAGCATCACTGACTGTTACAGAATATTCACCGGCAGGAAGATTATTAATATTTTCAGTTTCATCTCCGTTAGACCATGAATAGGAATAATCGGGTGTTCCTCCGGAAACTGTAGTTTGTATCCAAGCTTCAATTCCGTTGTAACATACATTATCTTCAGTTGTCAAACTTAGTTGAATCATTTCGGGTTCATCAATCTGAATTGTTAGTGTATTTTGACAATCATTGGTATCCTTAACAACAATTGTATATGTTCCTGCTCTTACAGTTTCTAAATCTTGTGTAATGCCGGCCAGCGCATAATCCGGATCATACCATTGGTATTGATAAGGCGATGTTCCTCCCTCAACAGTGAGATCAATATTTCCGTTTTCCAAACCGAAGCAAGTCGGGTCATTGGAAGCATAAGTCAAACTGATTGGATCAGGCTGTGTTACAATGATTGAATCGACATAAGTAATTTCATTCGCATCGGTTAATGTGCAATAATATGTTCCTGCTGAAAGATTATTCAGATAAGTCGTTGTACTACCGGTTGACCAGTCGATTTCATATGGTTGTACTCCTCCTTTCGGGAAAATTTGTATTGTTCCGTCATCAGAATTCGCACAAGACAGATTGGTATGTACTTTATCAAAACCTAATGGTTCTAATGGTTCAGTAATTTCTATTTCTGTTGAGATGCTACAGCCATTTTCATCTGTTACCAAAATTTGATATGTACCGGCTTCTATGTTTGACAGATCTTCGGTTGTTTCTCCGCTATCCCAGGAAAAGCCATACGCACCCGTTCCGCCTGTAACAGTGATGTTAATTTCACCATCATTACCACCAAGTTGTGATACATTAACCGTTTCATAGGAAATCTGCAATGCATCAGGGCTTGTAACTACAAAACTTTCAGTAAATGAACATCCATTCGCATCAGATACTGTGACAGAAAATTCATTAGCTGCAAGATTTTCAAGCATGGGCTGATTTGCACTCAGCATGTGTTGAGAATTCGCCCATTGATAAGTATATGGTTCTGTTCCTCCACTAAGCTCAACGGAGACGAAGCCATCTGTATCTCCTGCACAATCATTATTTCCGCTAGCTGTTGTATAAGTTATTTCTGTCGGATTATCAATACTGACTGCTTCTGTAGTGCTGCATCCTAGGGCATCGGAAATGGTTACCGAATAATCTCCTGATGGGATATTGTGCAAATCCTGAGAATTTGCACCGGTATTCCACTGATAGTAATAAGGACTATTTCCACCCCATGCATCAACATCAATGGCAGCATTTGCATCATTATAACACAAAACTTCAGCAGAAATCTCACTTGATGCGCCCAAGGCTTGGACGGGCTGATTAATTGTCGTTCCAATTTCAGCAGTACAGCCATTGCCATCGGTCACTGTCACCTGATAATCACCTGAGGGGATATTTTGCAAATCCTGAGTAGTTTGACCAGATGACCATGCATATTCGTAATCCGTAGTTCCTCCGCTTACTGTCAAGTCAATACTTCCAGTTGCATCACCATAACAATTTACATTTCCCTTCGTCAATGATACAATTAAATTACTCGGCTGATTAATAGTAATAATTGCAGGCACTGAGCATCCGGTGATATTATCGAGCACCTGAACAGAATATGCTCCGGCAGTTAAATTATCGATGCTCAATTCATCCACCACTCCGGTTGACCATGTTATTGTATAATCGCCACTTCCTCCGCTGATTGTAATTTCAGCAGATCCGTTAGTGTCTCCGTAACACAGCACATCAACTCCGGAAATGTCAATAGAATGACAAGGAGGAGGTGTTTCAGCAGCAATTGCTAAAACGCTGATTGCTGTTGTGATGAAAAATAAAAGACTCAGTTTCTTAATCATATGTTTCATTTCTTCAATAAATTATCTGAGAATTGTTAAAGACCCGGTTTTCACTTCGCTTCCATCTTTTAAATCAATGATAAAATAATATACGGTAGCGGGTATTTGATTTCCATTAAATTTTCCGTCCCACGCTTGATATGAGCCTGTGCTTTCGAACACCATGCGACCGGTTTGTTCAAAAACCTGAACATGAGCTTCAGGATACGCCTCAATATTTCTCAAAACCCATGTGTCATTGTATCCGTCACCATTAGGCGTGAACGAACTAGGAATATTTAAACATTCGTTGGTACTTTGCGGCATATAAACATCAATAAATTCCTCACATTGATTTCCGTCTGTAATTGTTAAGCTATAATCTCCTGCAGGCAATTCAGAAATATCTTCTGTAACTGTCCCGTTTGACCACACGAATATAAATTCATCGGTTCCACCGGAAACAGTCATATCAATTGCAGCATCATCAACATCCTGACAAGTCATTTCTGTGATAGTATAGTCAACAATAATTTCCGGCCAGGAATTAATTTCCACATCAGATTGATATTCACAATCTTGCGCATCAGAAACTGTTAATTGATAATTTCCGGCAGTGACATTTAATAATTCCGATTGAGTTTGTCCGTTACTCCACATGTATGTGTAAGGAGTCGTCCCGCCATTGACTTCTGCAATTGCATATCCATCACTACCTTCAAAACAGGAAACCAATTCTGAACTAATTGTAATTTCCACATCATCAGGTTGATCAATGAAAAATGAATCACTCAGTTTACAATTATTTGCATCTAAAATGGAAATATTGTATTGTCCGGTAGTAAGTGCTCTTAATGCGTAGAGATTATTGTTTATCAGATACTCATCATTGTCCCACTGAATGCGAAATGGTAAAGTTCCACCTTCAATGCTGAGTTCAATGAGTCCGTTATTTCCACCGTAACAAGACACGTCAAATGTACTTGATGTCAATGATAATGGTGCATCCGGTTGTCTGATTTCTCCACCGGTATAATGCTCACATCCATGATTATCAGTGACTGTCACAGCATAAATACCTGCAGGAAGATTTGTTAGATTTGCCTCAGTGGCATCATTTGACCACAAATAAGTATAAGGTGGGGTACCACCGCTCGTGTTTACTGAAATTGCCCCTGTTTCATCGCCATAACAAGCAACACTTTCAGTGGAAACTGTGCTTACAAGCGGATTTTCAGGTTGCTCAACTTCTGCATCTATGACATACTCACATGCATTATTATCTGTAATTGTCAATGAATAAGTTCCTGCAGAAATATCCGTAAGGTCTAAATCACTGCTTCCATTTGACCATAAATACATATATGGTGGAGTTCCCCCGCTTGGTAACACTTCTATTGCGCCCGTACTTTCTCCATAACATAATACATGAGTAATATCAATTGTGTATTCAAATACATCGGGTTCTTCAATTGTCATGTGAACCGTCTCTACACATCCATTCGCATCCGTAACTTGTGCCATATAAGCACCGGCCGAAATATTTTCGAGTGCATCTCCATCGTAATTCAACCAATTTCCTTCATTATCATACCACATATAATTATATGGTTCAGAACCTCCGGTAACTGTCAAATAAATATTTCCACTTGCATCACCATTACAAAGCGCATCTTCTGTGCTTACCTCAACATTAAGTGGTTCTGTAGGTTCGTGAATTTCTGTTGATGCACTAATTGTACATCCATTTTCATCCATTACAGTCACAGTATATGTTCCGGCAGAGACATCATCCAAACTTGCTGTTAACTCCCCGCTGCTCCACGCATATTCATAAGGGGTTACTCCACCGGAAACTTGGGTTTCAATGCTTCCGGAAGCACCACCACTGCAACTCACGTCATTGGTGATCAAATTTAAAGTCAAGGCATCAGGTTCTGTCAAAGTGTATGATTCGGTAAAGTTGCACAAATTGTCATCTGTAATCGTCAGCGTATATGTTCCTGCGACTAAACCGGAAATATTTTGAGTCGTTTCTCCGTTTGACCATTGATATGAATAAAGTGGAGTTCCTCCGCTGGTTGTTAGTGAAATTTCGCCATCTGTCCCACCATTACAAAGCGGATTTGTCAATTCAGCTTCCGCAGATAATGGAGCGTTAGGTTCTTCAACAATAAACGATGCGAATACGATGCATCCGTTGTTATCAGTCACTTCCACATAATGTGTTCCGGCACTTAAATTTGATACAGTTGCAGAAGTTTGATGTGAAAAGCTACTTTCTCCTGTACTCCATTCATAAGTGTAAGGAGGCTTTCCGTTAGATACAAAAGCTGTCGCTTCGCCGGTGTTTTCACCATGACACAAGACATCAACATGCGTGGTAGAGACGGAAAATTTAGACGGTTCTATTCGAATCGGAGTAAGATTTTCAAATTCATTAAAGCCCTGCATTTCCCATGAATCATTCACCCAATTATAGGATGTATTATAAAGATTTGGCTGCCAATGAACTAATGGTCCAAAACCAGCATTATATCCATTGAACGTTACTGCCGGCGTACAAATATCACCATCATGACACCAATCACAAACCGGACAATACCAAGGGCCACACGGGACATAAATTGGAATACAAATTTCAGGTATAACTGTTGCAGCCTGCACTCCAACATTAAACGCAAGCATATCAAATACAAAATCAAATGCGATGCTATCATACGTATGATTTGTGAATTCATTTTCCATATGATAAGACGGTACAACGTCCATAAAGTCGTATTCACAAGGAAAATCGATTCGAACTTCCTGACCCGGCTGATAATTAATTACTGAATCTAAACCTGCTGCTAGAACAGCACCATTTGCCGGATTAATAATTCGATAATCAACCAATGCAGGAAAATCTAATTTCCCATACATCTCCGGATCAAAACTTAAGCGCTGATTATTATAAAGACCTAAATCAAAACCGGCATCCATAATGGTATAATTTAAATAAAACGGACCAGTTGTCCATGAATTACTCAAATTTCCAAAAACAGCAGAAACATATGGAATATTCAAAGCACCTATCATTTTCGGAATGGAAAGGTGCATATTAAAATAATGGAATGTAGAATTGTATTTTAAAATTTCGCTGCTAAAATGAGAACTGGAAGCGCCACCGGTATTATGGGGCATATCCAGATTAAGGCTTATAATTCCTGTTGGATCAGAATAGATAATAGGGAAAAAATTCAAAGGATAATCACCACTCGGTGGAATATTCACTAAATCATTTAATAAACTTAAACCATTGGAACTGCTTAATTCAATTAAATCAATTTGCATGGTATTCATATTCAAATCAATAAAGTCATAATCATCACAACCAAAGGCACATAATTCCGCACTCAAATCAATACCCATTCCCATTCTCAACCACAATCCAATATTCATATCGTATGAGTCAGGCAAAATTGAGCTACCGCTATTAATCGGTTGCCAATCGGTATTTAAAACAATTTCATCCCCTGCTTGAAAACTCTGAATACTTGGATAATCGATTTCCATGTCTGCGTTATAATTTATATCAACGCGTTCTGATCCAAAATTAATGGTTAAGCCGGAGCCAATTTCGCCCCAGGTTCCTGCAGTTACTTCAGCGCCAAAACTTTGTCCGCCGATGGTGTAGATATCACCAAACGTTCCGTCTGAATCCCAATCAAATCCAAAAAGCTCCTGATTAACCTCAAAGATACCAGTTGTCCCGGGCTGCCATAACGGCTGATTTTCAGTTTGGTACAATGTATTATAGGTCGCTGTTGATATTTGGGCTTTTACACTAAAAACACAAAGCATCAACAGAAAGAATATGACTAGTTTGCTTCTCATCTTAATCGAATTTTACGGTTCGGAAACTTTCCATTATCACCTTGCGCAACAAATTATCAAATGCCAAGGGATAATTTGCTTGCAAATGCACTGTCTTATAATAAGTTCCAGTAAAAAACATAACGCGAATAATATCTACATTATCAACTTGAAATTTTACAAAATAAAATTTGCAAGCTAAGCCCTCATAAGTTTTTGACGACTCTACATTCACAAGTGTAACACCTTGTGAAGTAAAACTATCTTGAGTTAAAGTGTCATTTTGTATCACATAAGGACTTTTCGGATATTCAAATCCGACTATACTTGCAGCAGTCCCTTTATTCATAAAACCACCAAAACTCTCTGAAGTGAATTCTTCAAAATGCTTAGGTGTACGCAAAGAAATCTCTGTTAAGGGAATAACACTGTATTCTGAATTAATGTCTTTATATAGCGTTTCGTATCTTGTACTGTCAACATCCCTCACTTGACTCAACAAAATTGGACTTGCTATAATAGCCACAAGATTTAGCGCTAGAATTAAAAGAAGCTTCCGCATATCTATCCTTTTTCAATAATTTGTGACAAAAATAAGCAATTTTTTTGAGTTATTTCCAAATTTATCACTATTTTTGAGAAAATTTTCCATATGAAACAGGCATTACTTTTTGTTATCGGACTTATATTTGCAACATCCATTTTTGCAGACGATTTTTATTGGGTAGGAAATAGTGGGGATTGGACTGAATACGACACTCATTGGGCAACAAGCTCAGGCGGAAGCATTATGCATAACCGGATTCCGGATGAAAACGATATTATCTATTTTGATGCGAATTCCTTTTCGGAAGCTGGTGCAGTTGTATCTGTTGACACAAGTTTCATTGCTTGTCAGGAAATGATTTGGAGTGCGGTTACAAGCAATCCTGAAATTATTTTTCAAAGCACTGACAGTTTGTTTATCCAATCCCAACTCATTTTATCGGATAATATGAGTTTTAATCATTTTGGATTGCTGCGATTTGAAAATGCAAGCCCAGGACAAACCCTTACTTTTGATGCAGCTTCACATCAGATTTCTGCACGAATTGAAATTGAAATCCCCAATGGAAGCCTCCAAATGTTATCCAATTTAAATGCACCCCAAAAACAGATTTTGATAATGCAAGGTGCGCTTAACATGAATAACCACAACTTGAGTTTCAAACATCTTAATACCGATATTGATACACCTATCGAACCCACCGGAAATGCATCGCTTGCGAATGTGGACACAATTTACTCAAGTCAAAGCCTCTATTTTCACGACATTTTGGATGTTTCAACGCTAAACACAGTCTTATTTGTTCAATTACAGTCTAATGACAACAATTATATCTCTTTCGGAAACCAAACCCCTGATGTCGAAATCAATATCAGTGGCTCAAAAATATGTTCACTTCTTGGTCCGTTACAAACAAGCGGAAACATAAATCTGGATTTCAACGGCGAATTTTACAGTAATGATTTCCCCATTTCCTGTCAAAGCTTTATCTCAAATAACTCATTTGCAAGAACGATTGATTTGGGAAGCTCAGATCTGGAAACTGTATCATTTATTATCAGCGGCACAGCACTGAATTTGAACAGTAGCGCCGCAAACCTGACATTCTCGGGTAGCAATGAGTTACTATATCAAAGCAGCAATCTCACGAAAAGTTTTTCATCCATTACGATTGTCGACAACGCAAATATGATTTTCAGTTCCGGGGTTGACGCCGGACAGCTAAATATCGGCAATGCTTCCAATCTATTTATAAAAGACAACCGAATTATTGAAATTTCTGCTCTGACTACAAATGGAGATTGCGGAAGCTTTTCACTAATACGCGGATATTGTGGAAATGACCCCTACACTTGGCCAACTGAAACTTGTTTTGTCAGCATTCCGAAAATCAATGCATCAACTGATATCACAGCAGATTATTTAAAATTGGCATTTATTGAAGGAATTGGTGCAAATTTCACTGCAACAAATTCATACGACCAAGGAAGTGTAAGCAACTGGAATATCTCAGAACCCCTACAAACAGACATTTTGTATTGGATTGGAGGACAAGGAAACTGGAACAATCCGCAGAACTGGTCATTCAACTCGGGCGGAACTGCCCAAACATGCTTGCCAACTCGCGAAAACTCAGTTGTATTTGATGCAAATAGTTTTTCTGCAGGAGACAGTATCTTTGTTGATGAAGCTGCTTATTGTAAAAATATGCTTTGGGAAAACATCCCCGCAAATGTTATTCTCACAGGAGACGCTGAATTACTTGTTAGCGGAAACATGACTCTGCATGAAAATCTACAAGCTGACTTTACCGGGACAATTCACTTTCAAAACGAAGATATTGCCGGAGAAGACAGCATATACACCAATCATGTCATTTTGAACTCCGAACTAATATTTTCCGGACAAAGTGCTTATGATTTTGCCGATTCACTGAGACTTAATGAAAAAATAATCCATGAAACTGGGGGTTTAAGTTTTAGCGGAGGCTATGCAATGATTGCAGGTTTTGAAAGCATGGCAGATGGAAATAGAAATCTGAACATCAAAAAATCAGAAATCATTTTAACCGGCGAAAATACCTGCTGGGCAATCAACCCGACAAATCTAACTTTCGTTTCAGATACCTCGCAAATTATTCTAAATGCAATTGAACATGATTTGCAGAATTTCTATGGAGGAAATCTGATATATGATAGTGTAAAACTCATGACTCAAACTTGTCAAGTATTTGGCGATAACAGCTTTGGATATTTGGGCTTATTTCCCGGAAAATCAGTAGTATTCGAAGCCCTCAGCATTACCACTCTTGATTCCATTTCTGCAAACGGTAGTTGTGACATGCCAATCAGTTTAAGCAGTGAAAACTCTACGGATACCGCTCAAATTGTTAAAAGCGGCTTTCCACAAGTTGATATCAATGGCATACATATTTCAAACCTTACTGCCGATATAAACGGAGGCATCGTTTACAATGCGACTAACAGCACAGTAAGTGGCAACACTAACGGCTGGACAATTACCGGTTCTCCTACAGGACAAGCATTTTATTGGCTTGGAAATACAAAATACTGGAATGATTTATCAAACTGGGAAAACGACGGAGGACCTGCAACTTGTTTACCCGGCATTATGGACACGGTTATTTTTGAAAAAACAAGATTGGCTACGGTCATTACCGACACAGTTTTCATCAATAATAAACAATATTGTAAAAGCTTAGATGCCTCAGATACAGATGGTATCCCACTTTACTTTGTCATGGATGCAAGTTTGGAAATTGCTCAAAACATAAATCTCCATGATAGTGTAAGTTTTGAATATGAATCTCCAATTACAATTAATGAACTATTTGATATTAATGAAGGAATTATTCTTGCACCAAATGGAGAAGATGCAGAAATAATCACAAATGATGCGGATTTAGCAGTTAACTTTTTTATGCGCGCTTTCCACGAAGACGATAGCATAATGCTTAACTCGAATATTAAATTGCATGATTTAGCCGGCATCATACATATGTCCGGTACGTTTGTCACGAATGAAAACAATATTTCTACGGATGTAATTCGTAGCTCAAGCGATGAGATGAAGCATTTATTATTGGATAAATCCACATTAGAAATTGGGTTTTATGCTGAATTTCAAGATGCATCAACACAAAGCGTTTCTGCAGATTCATCCTTAATTGTCATTGCAGAAAACACATACAATAACGCGATTTTCAATGGCGGGGATCAACAGTATTATGATATTGAACTCAACATGAGCGAAAACGGGGGAAATGTGGATGGCTATTCAATTAGCATCATAGGCTCCAATCATTTTAACCAATTCACAGTGAATCCGGGAGGAACCGTTCAGTTCCAAGGAGGATCAACGACAACATTAGACAGTACACTCACTGTTTCAGGAACTTGTCTTGACAAAATTCGATTCAAATCGGACCTTTCCGGTACGGTTTATAATTTCACAAAAACAAATACTTATCAGGATACTGTGTATTCTTTGCTTGTATCTGACATGAATATTTCGCAATCAACAATCGCTATGTTGAGCACAGACCAAGGCGGAAATTCAGGAATTACTTTTGACCCGACAGAAGCAGCTGTTGCACAATTTGACCTTCCGTATCCTGCCTGCATCGGCGACGCATTGACATTTAACAATCAATCTCAAAGTATTTGGGGCGGAATGGACAATTTGGAATTTGAGTGGACAATTGTAAACATTGACACAACAAATACTGTCGATTTAATTGAAACCTTTAATACCCAAGGCGAATATATTATTCATCTTTTGGCAACCGACACATTGACACATTGTTTTGATCAATACACGGATACAATCCAAATGGTCAATCATTCGGCAAATATTTCAGCCAGCCCGGCATCTCTGATAATTTGTGACGGCGAAAATCTCGAATTTACCGGAAGCAGCAGTCAAACAGTTGATTACGAATTCTATTTGAATGAAAATCCACTCGGATTAGGAGGCAGTGTCTCAAATTACAGTGCAACAGACTTTTCCGACGGCGATGAAGTTTTTGTGGAAACTATTTTTGAAGGATGTTCAAAATTTAGTGACACATTAACTATTACCGTAAATCCATTGCCGAATGTAGTATTTACATCCGATCCGGCAGATGCAACAATTTGCGACGGAGAATCCATCACTTTTACAGCAAGCGGAGCAGACTTGTATCATTTTTACATTGACGGAAATCCGGTTACGGGAATGACAAGTACAAACCAATTTACAAGCTCTGTCTTGACGGACGGCGCAGTTGTTAGTGTTGAAACACAAATGTTAACAACAGCTTGTACAGCATGGAATGATACAGATATCACCGTCACCGTTAATGACAATCCCACAGTCAGTCTTACGGCAGATATTAGTCCGGCAATTATTTGTGCTGGAGAAACAATTGAATTTACAGGCAGCGGCGCAGATGTCTATGAATTTTTCGTCAACGGAACATCACAAGGAGCTGCAAGCACAGATAACATCTGGACAAGCTCCACGCTTGAGGACGGAGACATTATCACAGTTGAGGGAAGTTCAACTGCCGGATGCAGCAGCTTAAGCTCATTCATCAATGTCACAGTTAATCCCGCACCTGAATTAGCAATAAGCTCTGATGTTGCCGGAAATGAAATTTGCGCAGGAGAAACGCTCAACTTCACTGCCACAGGAGCTGCAGAATATTTATTCTTTCTTGACGGAAATCCCGAAGGCGATTTTGCTGCCGGCTCAGAATACGGTAGTTCAAGTTTTACTGACGGACAAACATTGCAAGTTGCAGGACGTATCGGCGATTGTTATGATACCTTAACACCTGCTGAAAACATCATTGTTCATCCTAACATTGAACTTTCTGCAAGTATCGAAGCAATTTGTCCCGGCGAAACCATTGAATTTACCGCATCAGGCGACAGCCAGTATCAATTTTATATTAACGGAACTGAAGCAGGAAGTTTATCACCGAATCCGATTTTTTCAAGTGACGAATTAAACAACGGAGATATTGTAAGCCTTACAGGAACAGCCGGTGCCTGCCTACCTGAGCCAATTGAGATTACAGTATATGATTTACCGATTCCCGTTTTTACAAGTTCAGATGCTGACAGCAGCATTTGTGACGGAGACGAAATCATTTTCACGGCATCAGGTGCCGACGAATATGAATTCTTTGTTAATGGTGTAAGTAACGGAGTTTCAGTAGTAAATACAATCAGCAGTACAGATTATGATGATGAAAGCTTAATAACGCTCAGCGGATACAGTCCTGAAGGTTGTTTTGCACAATCAGAAGACAGCATCACCATTGAAGTACGTCCGCTTCCGAACGTAAGTCTGACAAGCAGCGACCCAACCAGCATTTGTTTTGGTGATGAAGTTAGTATTCAGGCATCCGGTGCTGATACGTATGAGTTTTTCAACAATGGAGTGTCACTTGGAGCACCATCGGTACAAAACGAAATCACACTTAATAATCTTGAAAATAACGATGAAATTACTTTAATTGGGACAAGTTTGGCTTGTAGCGCCGAAGCTCCGGAATCATTAAATTATACTGTTTTCAATATCCCTGTTGTCAGTTTGCAAGCCATTAGCGAAACTTCTGTTTGTCTCGGTGACGAAATCAGCATTGAAGCAAGCGGAGCAACAGAATATGAATTTTTTGTCAATGAAATTTCCCAGGGCAGTGCAAACAGTAACCCAATTTTCAGCTCGGAAACCCTTTCAGACGGGGATCTTATTACAGTTGTTGGTTATCAAAACATATGTGCCGATACGGCAGATAACTCAGTTAGCGTCAATGTTAATCCGATTCCCGATATGGATTTGATTACGGATATCCCGGCAAACGGACTTTGTTTTGGTGATACAATCCATATCAGCGCAAGCGGAGCAGCAGAATATGAATTCATATTGGACGGATATCCGATAAGTACAATTTCTGAAACCAACGAACTTTTACTGTCTGAATACTTTAACGGACAAATTATTTCGGTAAGAGGTTACAATAATTCCTGCATGCGAGAGGTAAATCAACCCGATACAATTATTTTAAATCGTGTCTTCACAAGCATCAGTACAAATACTTCAGGTGCTGCACTATGTGACGGAACCACTGTAACAGCAAATGCTGAGGGCGCCGATGAATATGAATTTTTCCTTGACGGGACATCCGTTTCAGACCAAAGCAGCGAATCATCCCTTACTTACAGTCCGATTACTGACGGACAAGTGATGTGGGTAGTCGGAACTGACTTGAACACAGGATGTTCAGAGCCAAGCTCGGAAATTACTTTTAGCGTCCAGGACAATCCGGAAATCATCGTTGATCCGTCAGAAAGTTTCTGTCAAAATGATTCTGTGCTTTTAAGTGTATTTCACGATAACGGACATGTGCGCTGGTATCACAACGACATAATGATTGATGCATCAGGATCTGAAATTTATGTTAATCAGGGCGGAGCTTATCAGGCAGAAATTATCAGAGGACATGAAAATACCGTTTATACAGCCGGAAACAATGAATCCGGACAATTAGGAGTCGGAAATACTACACAATCCGAACAACCGATTGCAAGCATACTATCAGACGAAATGACAGACATAGCGGCAGGGCAAGCATTTATGTTGGCACTAGACCAATCAGGACAAGTTTTTGCCTGGGGCGATAATTCCTACGGCGCTATTGGAAACGGCAGTTATTCAGATGCCTATACTCCTGTCAACTTACCAATCGCAGAGTCAGTTACTGCAATCGCTGCCGGACATTATCACAGTTTGGCAATATTGAGCGATTCAACGCTGATTGCATGGGGTAAAAACGACATGGGACAACTTGGATACGGCAATTTAGCAGCCAGTAATTTTCCAAATCCTGTCTTAAATCTTAGCCAGATTATTGCTGTTTCGGCAGGAAAAAATCATAGCCTTGCTTTGGATGCAGACGGAAATGTTTATGCATGGGGAAATAATGCGCAAGGACAGTTGGGAACCGGAGATTTTGAAACACAACACACACCTGTACAAATTGATGCCTTAAGCAATATTCAGGAAATTATCTGTGGTGGAAATCACAACCTAGCCCTTGATATCAATGGAAGAGTTTGGGTTTGGGGTGCGAATGAAAGCGGACAATTAGGATTGGGAGACCAAAATAACCGAACTACTCCCGTTATGATTCAAAATTTCCATGAAATTAATTTAATTGCCGCCGGATTACAACACTCGCTTGCTTACAACACACAAGGGAAAACCTATGCATGGGGAAGCAATGCCAATAGTCAGTTAGGAATTCCTTCACTGACAGAAGCAAACTCCCCGAGAGAAGTTGATATTACCGGCATTAAAGCGCTTTATGCAGGAACGGCCAATTCATTTGCAATACGTAATGACAACAGTGTTTGGGCCTGGGGACAAAACAATGCAGCACAATTGACACTCGGACACAACAATACAGTTGTTAGCCCCGAACAATCATCCAATGTGTTCGGCATTCAAAAAATTGCTGCAGGAAATGAGTTTACAGGCATGTTATGGCAAGACGGATTGGTTTGCAATTCTGAAACAATCAATTTAACAATGCTTAATATTCCTGAGGTCGCAATTCTGCAAAACGAAAATATACTGAGTGTTACTGAAGGTGTCACATGGCAATGGTTCCTGAATAATTCGGAAATTCCCGGAGCAAACGAATCCCAAATTACGGTTTCGGCTGAAGGAAACTATTCAGTACTGATTGATTTTGCCAATGGCTGTTCATTACATACTGACGCGATCAGTATTGGAAATGCGATTGCAAGCATTATCAATGAAAATGCGATTGAAATTGCACCAAATCCAGCAAGTGATTGCCTCAATATTTATGTCATAAGCGATGTCGCAAAACAGCTTCAATCGTGGGAAATCATCAACACACAAAGTGAAATTGTGATGAAATCAAACACAGCAGAACTAAGCGACGAAATGAAACTCGATGTTTCTGAATTAGCACCTGCGGTTTATTACATCCGTATGTACTTTGAAAAACAAAGTGTTGTGAAAAAATTAGTGATACAATAAATACAGACTCACCTGTCAAGTTTACGATAGAGCGTTTGCTAGCGCAGTAATTGATTTAGTGCCGACTTGACAGGTGAGAACTGATGTTCTAGGCAGAAGTCAGGAGCTACTTGCCAGCCATGCCAAATGGGCACGCAGGCGGCAGGCTGGGGTGTTAAGTAAACTGTGCTAATCAATAAACTGTCTGCTGAATTCTTACAGATTTCTCTCCCCTTCTTTCATCGGGGTTCGAAATGACATTTTTTTGGAATTTTTGAGAGGAAAAAGGGCGATGACAATAACTTTTAACTTTCAAACTTTCAACTAATTATTTGTCATCGCCCTTTTTCCCAGTCCCGCAAGGTGATGCGGTCATTTCGAAGGAGGTTCGACTGAGAAATCTGAAAACTTGTCCGTCTAAGACGGATCACAAGCATCAAATAACAAAAAAGCTCCAAAAAACAAAACTGAAATCTCAAACGAAAACACTGTTTGTAATTTGGTGCTTGGTGCTAATGTCAGGTGCTTGGGAAAAGGTGCTAAACGGCAAGCTGTCTGCTAATTTCTAATTTCCCCCTTCGACACTCGATATTCGGTGTTCTGCGGGTCGAGTCAGGAGTCAGGGTTTATGTGTTGCTGGGGGGGGTAAGTAAACTGTGCTAATCAATAAACTATCTGCTGAAATCCTACAGATTTCTCACCCCTTCTTTCATCGGGGTTCGAAATGACATTTTTTTGGAATTTTTGGGAGGAAAAAAGGCGATGACAATAACTTTCAACTTTCAACTAATTATTTGTCATCGCCCTTTTTCCCAGTCCCGCAAGGTGATGCGGTCATTTCGAAGGAGGTTCGACTGAGAAATCTCAAAACTTGTCCGTCTAAGACGGATCACAATGAAGCACCAAAAAACAAATCTCAAAAAACAAATAAATTCCAAAACTCAAAATTCAAATTCCAAACAAAACGCGTGTTTGTCTTTTGTGATTTTCCAATCGAATAACAATCGTTTTCCCTACTTTACACTTTCTACTTTTAACTTTTAACTTTTCCACTTTTAACTTTCAACTCCAAACAATGTTTCTCAACAGGTTAAAGAATCAATATGACATAAGTTTTGCTAAGATTCAATAAAAACCTGTACTTTTGCAGCTGAAAACAACGATTAGAGTTATTATGGCTGAAAACCAAAATCTTTTTGCCGATTTCCCCGAAATATCACGGGAAGCATGGCAGGGAAAAATTGAAGCAGACCTTAAAGGAGCTGATTTTGAAAAAAAACTGGTCTGGAGAACGATGGAAGGCTTCAAACTAATGCCTTACTACAGAACTGACGACCTGAAAGACAAGGATTACCTCAACAGTTTGCCGGGAGAATTCCCCTATTTGCGGGGCACAGAACTTACTAATGACTGGGAAATCCGTCAGGATATTCTCGTAAAAAATGTAAGTGATGCCAATGCAAAAGCGCTGGACGTACTCAACAAAGGGGTAACTGCACTCGGGTTTATTATTCCAAAAGCATTGAGCCCTGACGATTTCGAGCAATTACTTGAAGGAATTGTACTTGAATCGCTGCCGGTATATTTCATATCCGATGACAACACCGGATTATACTCACGCTTACTCGCGGATTATGTTGAGAAAAAAAGTTTGGATAAAACAAAAATCCAAGGGTCGGAAAACTTTGATGTACTTGCTTTTCTTGCAAAAAACGGCTTTATGCCTTGCGGAAAAAGCAATTGCGATTGTTCGGCAAAATTATTTTCAGAGATTAAAGATAGATTGCCTGCATTTCGCCCCATAGCGATTGAAGCGAAATACTTTCAAAATTCAGGATCAAATCTCACACAAGAGCTCGGTTTTGCACTCTCTGAAGCCGTTTACTATCTTGATAAGCTGACAGATGCCGGTTTCGACATTGATGATATCGCAAAGCGAATTCAATTTAATTATGCAGTCGGTCCGAATTATTTCATAGAAATTGCAAAATTACGTGCAGCCCGCATGTTATGGGCAAAACTTACCGATGCATACGGAATCAAAGACAAAAATGCTGCAAAAATCCACATGCATGTAGAAACCGCAAAATGGAATATGTCGGTATATGATCCTTATGTCAATATGCTAAGAGCAACTACTGAATGCATGTCAGGAATTTTGGGTGGAGCAAACAGCATCAATGTGCTACCGTTTAGCACACCATACGGTGATCCGACCGTATTCTCAGAACGAATTGCCAGAAATGTTCAATTAATTTTGAAAGAAGAATCTCATTTCGGTAAAGTACAAGATCCTGCAGCCGGCTCATATTACATTGAGACATTAACCGATACACTGGCTGAAAATGCATGGAAACTCTTCCTGGAAATTGAAGATGCCGGAGGCTTCATTCCTGCATTTAAAGAAAATATAATTCAAGACAAGATTGACGGCAGCCTGAATGAACGTCTGAAACGCATGGCTATGCGCAAAGAAACTATTCTCGGCACCAATCAATATCCTAACGCTGAAGAGTTTTTGGATGAAGACATTGATATAAATCGTTTATTTGCCGTTCAACTGAAAGATTCAGGAAACGGACGTCCACTTCGTGAAAATCGTGTTGCCGAAGCATTTGAAGCAATGCGTATTAAAACAGACCGCAGTAAATCCAGATCGAAAGTCTTTCTGTTAACCATCGGACACCGGGCAATGCGAAGTGCAAGAGCACAATTTGCAGCAAACTTTTTTGCAGTTGCAGGTTTCGAAATTGTAAATAATCTCGGATTTGACGACATAGAAGCCGGTGTAAAAGCCGCCCATGAAATGAATGCCGGCATGATTGTTCTTTGTAGCTCAGATGATGAATATACTGAATATGGAAAACAACTTGTTGAGCTGAACGGAGGAAAATCTATCCTCGCTGTGGCAGGAAATCCTGCATGCAAAAATGAGTTGGAAAAAGCAGGAATCAAATATTTCATTCATGTAAAAACCGATATTCTTGCAAGTCTGCAGGCATTTCAATCCATGTTAGGAATTTAAAAATTGCAATTATGAAACCAGATTTTAAATCAATAGATATTCGCGATGCCCGTCAAGAAACCAATGTTGCCGATTGGGAAACATCGCATCACATAGAGAAAACCTGGGAAACCCCGGAAAAAATTCTCGTAAAACCGGTTTACACCAAAGAAGATATTACATCTTTTACACATTTGGAATATGCAGCCGGATTACCGCCATTCTTGCGCGGGCCTTATTCAGCAATGTATGCAATGCGCCCTTGGACAGTTCGCCAATATGCTGGATTTTCAACTGCAGAAGCATCAAATGCATTTTATCGCAGAAACTTAGCTGCCGGACAAAAAGGATTGTCTGTTGCATTTGACCTTGCAACTCACCGCGGTTATGATTCTGATCACGAACGCGTTGTTGGTGATGTCGGGAAAGCAGGTGTAGCAATTGATTCCATCGAGGATATGAAAATCCTTTTTGATGAAATTCCGCTCGACAAAATGTCTGTTTCCATGACAATGAACGGAGCCGTACTTCCGATTATGGCATTTTATATTGTCGCAGGATTGGAACAAGGTGCCAAACTGGAACAATTGTCAGGAACAATTCAAAATGATATCCTGAAAGAGTTCATGGTGAGAAACACCTACATTTATCCGCCGGAATTTTCAATGCGTATCATTTCTGATATTTTCGAGTTTACATCACAGAAGATGCCAAAATTCAATTCAATTTCCATTTCTGGATATCACATGCAGGAAGCCGGTGCAACCAACGACATTGAGTTGGCTTACACACTGGCAGACGGCTTGGATTACATCAGAACCGGAATAAAATCGGGTTTGGATATTGATGCATTTGCACCACGATTATCATTTTTCTGGGGGATTGGGATGAATCATTTTATGGAAATCGCTAAAATGCGTGCTGCACGTATGCTTTGGGCAAAAATGGTAAAACAATTTAACCCAAAAAATCCGAAATCAATGGCATTGCGTACTCACTCGCAAACGTCGGGATGGTCATTGACAGAACAAGATCCGTTTAACAACGTGGCTCGTACTTGTATTGAAGCAATGGGAGCTGCATTGGGACACACACAATCCTTACACACGAATGCATTAGACGAAGCAATTGCTTTACCAACCGATTTTTCTGCACGAATTGCACGTAACACGCAGATTTTTATTCAGGAAGAAACGCATATTTGTAAACATGTTGATCCATGGGCTGGTAGCTATTATGTGGAAACACTCACAAAAGAAATTGCAGACCGTGCCTGGGAGCATATTGAGGAAATTGAGAGTTTAGGCGGAATGGCAAAAGCCATTGAAACTGGGATTCCAAAAATGCGTATTGAAGAAGCTGCGGCAAGAGCTCAGGCAAAAATTGATTCCGGGAAACAAACCATTGTCGGAATTAATAAATATAGATTAGATAAAGAAGACCCGATTGACATTTTAGATGTTGACAACACCGCAGTACGGGATTCTCAAATAAAGCGTCTAGAAACACTGCGTGCAAACCGTAACGAAGCAGAAGTTCAAACAGCACTCGAAGCAATTACTAAAGCGGCGGAAACTGGAAAAGGTAATTTACTCGAATTAGCGATAGATGCAGCGCAAAAACGCGCAACACTCGGTGAAATTTCTACTGCTTGCGAAAAAATTGCAGGAAGATATCAGGCTGTCATTCGTTCAATTAGCGGCGTTTATTCCTCAGAAAGTATGAACAACGATAAATTTAAAAAAGCACAGGAATTGTGTCAGGTGTTTGCTGAAAAAGAAGGCAGACAACCACGTATTATGATTGCCAAAATGGGACAGGACGGACACGATCGCGGCGCCAAAGTTGTTTCCACAGGCTATGCGGATATCGGCTTCGACGTGGATATTGGTCCATTATTCCAAACTCCAGCTGAAGCAGCAAAACAAGCAGTGGAAAATGATGTACATATTCTCGGCGTTAGTTCTTTGGCAGCAGGGCATAAAACACTGGTTCCATCTGTTATTGCTGAACTCAAAAAACTCGGACGTGAGGACATTATGATTGTTGCAGGAGGTGTTATCCCTCATCAGGATTATGATTTCTTGTATGATGCAGGCGTTGCTGCAATTTTTGGTCCCGGTTCACCGGTTTCTGAAGCTGCAATAAAAATGCTAGAAATATTACTGCAAGACTAATTGCAGTTTATACCGATTAAACATCAAAATGGCGCATACTTTCACTTCGTTCTGTATGCTTGTTTTGCTGTAATATCGGCATTAACCTTCCGAAATGAATTCGGAATAAGAATTGGTAGTTTCAAAATTTCTTTGTCAATCATTTGGAAACACAATTGGTATAACTTTAATGCTATGGTAAAATAAACCATCTTCTTCTTGAAGGTGGTTTTTTTTGTAAGCCAAAAAAAAGAGGCACAGCACTGTACCTCTTTTAGAAATAAATATTATATGAATTACTTTTCAATTAAGATTTGGATAATATCATCAGTGCATTCAACAACTCCGGATTCTACGGAATACATTTTTTCTTCACCTGCAGTTGAAACAACGCGGATTTCGCCGGCTTCCAAAGTAGAAATAATTGGCGCATGGTGAGTTAATATTTGAAACTCACCTTTTTTCCCGGGTACTTGTACAAGTTTAACCTCGCCCTCAAACAATTTAGATTCCGGTGTAATAATTTCAAGTTTCATCTAACAATCATTTATTTATTTTCTTCAAGAATACGCTCGCCTTTTTCAATTGCTTGTTCAATTGTACCAACCAGCAGGAATGCAGATTCGGGCAGGTGATCCACTTCACCGTTAAGAATCATTTTAAATCCTTTGATAGTATCCTCAATTTTAACAAACTCACCTTTTAGTCCGGTGAATGCTTCGGCGACATGGAACGGCTGTGAAAGGAAACGCTGTACACGACGTGCTCTGTGAACAACCTGTTTGTCTTCTTCCGACAATTCATCCATACCGAGAATTGCGATAATATCCTGTAATTCTTTATTTCTTTGAAGAATTTCAACCACTTGTTGTGCAGTGTCATAATGCTCTTGACCAACAATTTCCGGTGTCAAAATCCGTGAGGAAGAATCCAAAGGATCAACAGCAGGGTAAATACCTAGCTCAGAGATTTTACGACTGAGTACGGTAGTTGCATCCAAGTGAGAAAAAGTAGTTGCCGGTGCAGGGTCAGTTAAATCATCCGCAGGCACATAAATTGCCTGAACTGAAGTAATTGATCCATTTTTTGTTGAAGTAATCCGTTCCTGCAGCTCTCCCATTTCAGAGGAAAGTGTCGGTTGATATCCTACAGCTGAGGGCATACGACCCAGCAAAGCTGACACCTCTGAACCTGCCTGAGTGAAACGGAAAATATTATCTACAAAGAATAAAATATCGCGACCAGTATCGGATTTTTCGGTTTCATGTTCACCGTCACGGAAGGATTCTGCAATTGTCAATCCTGATAAGGCGACCCTTGCACGTGCTCCCGGAGGCTCATTCATTTGACCAAAGACCATAGATAATTTGGAGTTTTTCAACTCTTTCATATTAACTTTGGACAAATCCCAACCTCCATTTTCCATGCTTTCTTTAAATCCATCGCCATAATTTACAATATCGGCTTCGATCATTTCTCTCATCAAGTCATTTCCTTCACGAGTTCGTTCTCCGACCCCAGCAAAAACAGACAATCCGTCATATCCAATGGCAATATTATTAATCAGCTCCTGAATCAGTACCGTTTTACCTACACCAGCACCACCGAACAATCCAATTTTACCGCCTTTTGCATACGGTTCAATAAGATCGACTACTTTGATTCCGGTAAAAAAGACTTCTGTACTTGTAGAAAGATCTTCATATTTTGGGGCTTCACGGTGAATCGGATAGCCCTCGCTGTTATCAAGTGCTTCAAGACCATCAATACTTTTTCCGACAACGTTCATCAAGCGACCTTTCACTTGTTGACCAACCGGCATTTTAATCATGCTGTTACTCGCAACAACTTTCATTCCCCGATATAATCCATCGGTTGAATCCATTGCAATAGCACGCACAGTACGTTCACCAATATGCTGTTGACATTCCACAATGAGTTCTTCACCGCTTTCACGTTCAATGATTAAAGCATCATAAATTTTTGGAAGCTCAACATCTTCATTATCAAAGATTACATCAACAACAGGACCAATAACCTGCAGAATTTCACCAGTGTAATTTGCCATTTTCTAAAATTTTAAAACATGTCGTTGTACAAATGTAAAAAAAAATCTGATTTCACCTAGCCTAGTATGCTCTAAAAAAGATAAAATCATCCTAATAAAGGCATGTGTTTTAAAAAGACCGCCCTTTTAAATAATTTAAGACCTTATACAATTCCTCTTTTCTTGCTTCATCCACCTGAATTGCTTTTAAAGCAGCAGCAGCGTCATCAAAATAAGCATCGGATTTTTGTTTTATCAATTCATCCAATCCCAATTGCCTATACACATCTAAAACAAATTGTATTTTATCGTCGGCAGGCAAATCATGGGTTTTGAATGCATGATCAAGTGCATTTTGCTGTGCATTATCTGCTAATTCATAAGCCTTTATAAAGAGGTAAGTTTTTTTCTCGCTAAGAATATCTTCACCAATGATTTTTCCGAGCTTGGATTCATCACCAAAGCAATCGAGCCAATCGTCTTGTAATTGAAATCCGATTCCCATTTTCATACCAAAATCATATAATTTTCGGATATCATCTACAGGAGCATCGGCAACAATTCCTCCCATTTCGAGTGCTGCAGCAAGTAAGGCGCCTGTTTTCAGGGATATCATTTTAATGTATTCGTCTTCAGAAATGGTTTTCAGTTGTTCAAAATCCATATCATATTGCTGCCCTTCACACACATCAATTGCAGCCTGATTAAATCGTTCCAGCAATAATTGACAATTTTTTTTAGCCTTTAAAACATATTGAGAAGCCAAAATGCTCATCACATCACCGGAAAGAATTGCGACATTATCATTCCACTTTGAATGCACGGTTGGATGTCCTCGTCGCATCGCAGATTTATCCATGATATCATCATGTAAAAGGGTGTAATTATGAAACATCTCCAGACCCAAAGCCGGACTCATTGCATTATCAATATCTTCGTGATACAGTTGATATGCCATTAGCAGCAAAACCGGACGAATGCGTTTACCACCACTATCCAGCGCATATTCAACCGGCTCGTATAGTTGTGACGGATTTTTAATGAGTTGCTGTGCTTTCAAAAAGCGATTAAAGGCTTCTTGTAATTCAGTTCTATGGTACATGTTTAATCATTATTGAGTTCAAACAAGCCTTCTTTGAGAATTTTATTAATCCCATCCTCGAGGCTTAACAAAGGTCGTTTAATAATTTCTCTCATCATGCTGTTGTCTGGACATCTGCGTTTCATATCACCATCCTGTAATGGCGGCAGAAACACAAGTTTAGATTTTGATTTCGTTAATTGAATAATCGTTTCAGCAAGTTCTTTGATTGTTGTTTCGTTGGATTGTCCAATATTAACAACATCATTGACCAACAAATCATCATATGCAATTTTCACACAGGCCTCAATATTATCATCAACATAACAAAATGTACGGGTTTGGGAGCCATCACCGTAAATCGTAATGTCCTGATTATCCAATGCCATAGTAATGAATTTACTAATTACAAAATCTCGACTCTGTTTTGGTCCATAGGTATTAAAAAAACGGAAAATGGTAAATTCAAGTCCGTATTCTTTTTGATAAGAACGCAAATACGCTTCTCCAAGATTTTTCACGATAGCATATGGCAATCTAGAGTTGAGAGGTGTAGTATGAACATTTTGTGGAATTTCAACCGGCTCGCCATACACTTCAGATGAAGAGGCAAAGAAAACTCGCTTGACCCCAATGTTTTTGGATATGGATAAAATATTGTCAATCCCATGAATATCTCTAAGTACTTTAACAGGATGCTCTTGAGTTCGCTTCACGCCAACAACAGCTGCATAATGGAAAACATAATCAAAACGGAAAGCGAGCATGATTTCCACCATTTCATCCTTATCGTTGACATCACTTTTAATGAAATGATAATTGTCAGCAGCTTCAGGGAGCTTTCCCGCGTGACCGGTACTTAGGTTATCAACGACAACCACATAGTTTTCCTTATCTTGAATTAATCTGTCGGCAAGTGCACTGCCAATAAAACCTGCTCCACCTGTGACGAGTATTTTCCGTTTATACTTGCTAATATCTTCCATAATGATAAAATTTGCGTCAGCTTATGCAATCAGAAGCTCGCCGAAAGATACATATTTCCTCTCAAAAATCAGAATAAAATCTCTGCAGAATTAATTTGTCATAAAATCTCGATAAGATTTCAAGACATTAACTACACCGATTGACATTAAGGTCGTCTCTTGTAATACATCTATAAACAAGACACTCGCTTTCGTTGAGTCTTTTCCTTTTTTGATCCGCTTAAGCTGTTCTTTTTTCAAGCGTCCCATTTCCTCATACAGATAATCTTGTTGCTCTTTGACATGGTCTATTGCAGAAAATTCGCCGCGCATAATCATATCTCGACACGCTTGGTGTAATGGTGTATATACTTGAATAAGGTGCTGAATTGCTTCTTGTTGTGCCTTGGAAAATGGCTTGTGATTATTTGCAATATGTTCATAAACTGGTTCTGCAATAAATCTTAGGCTGTGGGTACTTTCTCTGAGATAATCAATTACCTGTACATAATACATGCTGGCATTTACATCTTCCTCATCTAACTTTCTAATTATCTGATATATATTATCTTTCAAAGCTTTTGATGATTTGTTAATTACCTTGGTATTTTTCAATGATTTTTTGGCTTTTTTACGATCGAAATCACTCGCAGCTTTTAAACTAGCAGTAAATTGTTCAAGGATGTCGGCGAGACTAATACTAACATTATCACGACATTCTACTTTAAACGTACGGTCGGTTTTATACAATTTTTTTGCATCACTTTCTTTCTTGTCTTTATTTTTTTGTGCCCGATAGGTTCTGTAAATCACGAAAGCAGCTACAAAGACCAATATTGCGATACCCACAGCACCCCCAAAATTAATAATCAGAAGCAAAATAAATGCAACTGTAAAGGCTAAGAATGCAGTAAGGAACCAGCCTCCAATAACAGAAATCACACCGTTAATTCGATAAACAGCACTTTCTCTGCCCCAAGCACGATCAGCAAGCGATGTCCCCATTGCGACCATAAAGGTTACATAAGTTGTAGATAATGGGAGTTTTAATGATGTGCCGATTGCAATTAGAACACTGGCGACAACTAAATTTACCGAAGCCCTGATCATATCAAATGCCGGACGATCCTTTGGTGCCATGGCCTCAATTGCCGGATTTGGCTCAAATTGCTTGCTGACTATCCGCTTTAAGCCTGCAGGTAAAAATTTTGAAGTCACACTTGTAATTGAAACACTTGCTCTTACCATTCCCCTTGCAAGTTTAGATGCCTGGAAACGCTCTTCTCCTTCATCTTGACGAGCTAAATCAACAGAGGTTTTCACAACACGTCTGGCTTTTCTTGAAAACCAAAGCGTAACTGCCATAACAACCCCTGCAATAATTAAAAGATAGGTTTGAGCTTGTACCGGTTCGGTTAAGAAATCAGATCGCAATAGGGAAGGGTCACTTCCGGATGCAATGAAATTCTGATAAGAATCTAAACCGGCAAGTGGTACTCCGATAAAGTTTACCAAATCGTTTGACGCAAAAGCCATTGCCAGCCCCATTGTTCCGGCCAACACAATAAATTTGAGAATATTTAATTTAAAAAGACTGTGAAGAACCTGCAAAAATATTGTCCAAAACACAAAACTCCCGCCAAGTATTACCATTGTATTTCCTGCCACCCAGGTTTTCACTTCGGGGGTCATAAATGGTGCGTTTTTTATTCCTTTTGCAATCATGAAAAAACTAATTGCAGTTAGTGCCAGTCCACCAAAAATGCCACCAAAATATTTTATTCGCTTTTCATAATTAAAGGAGAATAGAAGTCTGGAGAAATACTGAACAATTGCCCCAATGGTAAATGCGACAACCACCGAGAGCAATATTCCGAGAATAATTGCTAGTGCTTTTTGTGTGTTGATATACTCTCCAAGGCTTAATGCATCAGCATCCTGACTGATTTTTATTAATGACATCGCGACAGCCGCCCCTAATAATTCAAAGACAATTGAAACGGTTGTTGAAGTTGGCATTCCGAGACTATTGAACGTATCAAGTAAAATAATGTCGGTAAGCATTACTGCCAAAAACATAAACATGATTTCATCAAAGAAAAAATGCTCAGGATGGAATATCCCCTTTCTTGCGACCTCCATCATTCCCCCAGAAAAAACTGCACCAAGTATAATTCCAATTGATGTAATAATCATTAAATTCCTAAACCGGGCAGTTCTTGAGCCGATCGCAGAGTTAAGAAAGTTCACCGCATCATTGCTCACCCCGACGATTAAGTCAGTGATAGCCAATGCAAAAAGGACAACAATTATGATCAGAAAAACATTCATACTCCATGCACTTTATTAGACATCAAACTTAATAAACCATTATTGGACCAATGTTAAGCGAATATTAAATTTATGTCCGTATTATCGCTTCAAATTTACAATATCTTAACTTGATATCTATTTATTATCGAGGCTTATTTATTAACATTGCAGTCATTTTTGGATTTTTATGCAGTTTGGATTACTTGAAATACTTCGATTAGTCGGGTCTTTGGTTTTGTTTCTTTTCGGAATGCGCATGATGAGTGAGGCATTACAAAAAGCTGCAGGGCATGGTATGCGTAACATCCTAAGAAAAATGACTAAAAATCATTTTACCGGTATAGTATCCGGATTTTTCCTTACCGCATTAATTCAATCATCCTCGGCAAGTACTGTCATGTTTATAAGCTTCGTCAATGCCGGGCTGCTTAGCTTTACGGAAAGTATTTCATTAATTATCGGTGCAAACATCGGGACAACCATTACCAGTTGGTTAGTAGCTATTTTAGGATTCAAATTTGATATTGTAATGCTTTGTCTTCCATTGATTGCTGTAAGTTTTCCTTTCATTTTTTCAAAAAAGAACAAATGGCGTACATGGGGAGAGGTAATTGTGGGATTTAGTTTATTATTTCTCGCTTTAGATTTTCTTAAAGCAGCGGTTCCTGATATTAATAATAATCCACATTTATTAGAATTCCTTTCAAATTATCAAATGGAAGGTTTGGGCAGCATTTTAATTTTCGTTTTAGCAGGCTTTATCTTAACCCTTATCATCCAATCGTCAAGTGCAACACTGGCATTAATTGTAGTTATGTGCGGTGAAGGTTGGATTGGTTTTGAACTGGGTGTTGCTATGGTGATTGGGGTAAATATCGGAACCACAATTACCGCAAATATTGCTGCACTTATTGCAAACCGGGATGCAAGAAAATCGGCAATGGCACATAGCATTTTCAATGTTTTCGGGGCAATTATTGCGGTGGTTTTCTTTTCACAAATAGTTAGCTTAAGCGATTGGTTTACAATTAAGATTGACTCAAAATCTGCCCTTGAAAACACGGCTGCGATTCCAATGGGACTAGCAGTATTTCACACAATGTTTAATGTGATATCTGCCTTACTATTTGCCTGGTTTATTGAAGGATTTGCAAAAAGTTTCAATAAAATTTACCCATCACAGCAAACAAAACGAGGGCTTAGATACATAAACACTGGTTTACTAGCGACCTCTGAGCTATCACTTCTGCAAGCAAGGAAAGAAATACTCAACTTCGGGAGTCAATCACGACAAATGTTTAATCTAGCAAAACGCGCATTCCACAGCTCTGATAAAGCAGACATTGAGGCTTTATTCAACTCTATTGAAACGCAAGAAAATGCGATGGATGAACACGAAATTGAAATTGCAAAATATCTCTCAAAAGTTTCAGAAAATGATTTATCACTAAATTCTGCGAAACAAGTTCGTTCCTTAATGAAAATCAATGATAATATTGAGAGTATTGCTGATGATGCATACAATATGGGCAGATTAATCCACCGAAAATCGGAACAACGGATTTGGTTTACTCCAGAATTGCGTCAATCTGTAAATGAAATGTTTTCATTGTTAGATCAAGCATTTTCTCTTATGCTTGCAAACCTTCAAAATGCATTGCGCAGCAAGGAAATCCAACTGGATGAAGCTTACGAAATCGAACACGAAATAAATTCAGTACGAAACTTTCTGAAACAGGAAAACATTCAAAATATCAACAAAAAGGAATACCGTTATCAAGCCGGTGTCATGTTCTTAGACCTTGTTTCAATCAGCGAAACCATGGCAGATCACTTAATTAATATTTCGGAATCCTTGAAAGATTGAATCAACGATTAAGAACTTAGGGCTTCTGCTCCACTAACAATTTCCATAATTTCATTGGTAATCGAGGACTGACGAGCTTTGTTATACTGCAAGGTTAATTCGTGCAGCAAGTCGGTTGCATTATCAGTTGCCTGATGCATTGCAGTCATTCTGGCACCGTGTTCAGCAGCATTGGAATCGAGTAAGGCTTTAAAAAACATAATTTTTAACATTTTCGGCACCAATTCTTTTCCGATTTCCTTTTTTTCGGGCTCAAAAATATAATCTTTTGAATCCTGCAGCTCATCCGCTTTTATTTCAAGTGGTAAGAAAGTTTCGGCAAGCACCTCTTGACTGGCAGCATTTCTATAACTGTTGTAAACAACACGGACAGCATCATATTTTCCGCTTTCAAATTCGGCAATTAATTGATTTGCCATTTCAGATGCCGCTTCGAAAGTCAAATCGTCAAAAATATCTGTTTCCTTACGGACAATTGAATAGGGATATTTCTTAGCGATATCGGCAGCTTTTCTTCCGACACACATCAAATCAACCGCTTTATCATCATAATTTTCCTTGATAAAAGCCATTGCTCCTTTCACTGCATTAGCATTAAATGCACCACACAAACCACGATTCGATGTAATGATCACAACCAAAACCTTTTCGATTGGACGGGATTGAATTAATTTAAAGCTTTTATCTTCAGCCAAACTAGGTACAATTTGCCCAATAATAAAATGTAGCTTGTCAGCATATGGTCTGAGCTGAGTTACTTTATTTTGCGCCTTTCTCAACTTAGCTGCAGAAACGAGTTTCATGGCACTAGTTATCTGCCTTGTCGATTTGACGGAGGTAATACGGGTTCGTATTTCTTTCAGGTTTGCCATGCTGTGTGATTATTTTTTAAATTGCGATGCCACTTCTTTGGCAGCATTTTCAAGTGTTGATTTAATCTCATCTGTTAATGCACCCTGAGCCAATTCAGTCATAACATCTTCATGTTTGGTATTCATATACTCCAAATAGGCTTGTTCAAATGCCTTCACTTTATTTTCAGGAACATCTCTTAATAATGCTTTTGTCCCGCAATAAATGATGGCAACCTGATCGGATACTTTTACCGGAGCATATTGTGGCTGTTTCAAAATTTGCACATTTTTCCTTCCGGCGTCAATTATTGCAAGCGTTGCTTTATCGAGGTCTGAACCAAATTTCGAGAATGCTTCGAGCTCCCGGAATTGCGCTTGTGCAGTTTTCAGCGGGCTAGCAACTTTTTTCATGGATTTCACCTGTGCATTACCACCCACACGAGATACAGAAATACCAACATTTACTGCAGGACGAATTCCGGCATTAAACAAATCGGACTCAAGGAAAATCTGCCCATCAGTAATAGAAATTACATTGGTCGGAATGTAGGCGGAAACGTCCCCCGCCTGCGTTTCAATAATTGGCAATGCGGTCAAAGACCCGCCACCTTTTACTTTATCTTTAATTGATTCCGGAACATCATTCATTTGCTGTGCAATCTCATCTGAGCTGATAATTTTTGCTGCTCTTTCCAACAAGCGTGAGTGTAAGTAGAAAACATCTCCCGGATATGCTTCACGTCCTGGTGGACGACGGAGCAACAAAGAAACTTCACGATATGAAACCGCCTGTTTTGAAAGATCATCATAAACGATTAATGCAGGGCGACCTGTATCCCTGAAATATTCGCCGATTGCTGCTCCGGCATAAGGGGCATAAAACTGTTGTGCTGCAGGATCGGATGCATTGGCTGCTACGATAATGGTATAATCCATCGCTCCGTGTTTCTCAAGCGTGTTTGCAATAGATGCAACGGTTGATCCTTTTTGTCCGACTGCTACATAAATACAAATAACTGGTTCACCTTTCTCAAAATTCTCACGTTGACTAATAATAGTATCAATTGCAATAGCCGTTTTCCCGGTTTGACGGTCCCCAATAATCAACTCACGTTGACCACGACCAATCGGAGTCATAGCATCAATCGCTTTAATTCCGGTTTGTAGTGGCTCAGTTACTGGCTCTCTATAGATTACTCCCGGTGCTTTGCGTTCCAAAGGCATTTCGTAAAATGGACCATCTAATTCTCCTTTCCCGTCAATCGGATTTCCGAGCGTATCCAGTACACGGCCGAGCATTTTTTCACTGACATTAATGGAAGAAATCCGCTTTGTCCGTTTAACGGAAGAGCCTTCTTTAATCTCCTCTGAATGTCCAAGCATAACTGCTCCAACATTGTCTTCTTCAATATTCAGAACGACCCCCATATCTCCATTTTCAAATTCAATCAATTCATTTGATTGAACTTTTGTCAATCCATAAATGCGGACAATACCATCACCAACTTGTAAGACGCTACCGACTTCTTGAAGTTCTGCTTCTGCGTTGAAACCACTCAGTTGTTTTTTCAGTATTTCTGATACTTCTACCGGATTAATTTGAGCCATATTCTATGTTTTAATTTATTAGATTCCTATTTTACAAAACTATTTCTCAACTTTGCAATTTGCAATTTCACACTTGCATCATAGCGTAAGTCATCCATATCAAGCACAAAACCACCAATTAAATCGGGATTAATTTCAGTACTTACTTCGAGTGATTTCGCATTTAAAGCAGCTTTTACAGTTTTTTCGATTTGCTCTTGTATGGATTGATTTAATTCAATAACAGAAATTAATTTCAGTTGGCGAATTCCGAATTTCTCGCGATACATTGCCTCCACTCGACGACACATTGCAATTAAATGCTCCTCACGCCTATGCTGAATAACCAATTTCAAAAAATCAACACTGATTTTATGAAATTGACCGGAATAAACAGCTTCCACCAATTTTCCTTTTTCAGACATTTTGACAACCGGGCTGCTAAGAAAACGCATCAACTCCTGATTTTTATTCAGATTTTCAAACAATACACGCATATTCCCGACAATAACATCCGTCAAGTTTTGCTCTTCGGCGTATTGGAAGAGGGCTTTTGCATATCGTACTCCGATTTTACTGTAATCCATATGCTTTGCTTAATTTAATTCCACTTCTTTGAGAAGCTGATTTACCATTGCTTCTTGTTTTTTCTTATCCTCAAGCTCGGATTTCAGAATCTTCTCAGCAATATCAATTGAAATTTCAGCAACTTGCTGTTTTAATTCATTGATTGCAGCCTGCTTTTGTCCTTCAATTTCTGCTTTTGCATCGGCCTTCATTTTTGTAACCATTTTATCGGTTTCATCTTTGGCTTTTTGCATAAGCTGTTCTTTCATTTCGCGGGCTTCAGCAAAAATCTTATCACGCTCTTGTTTCGCCTGCTCCATCATTAATTCATGGTCAGTTTGAAGCTTCTTCATATCTTCACGTGCAATTTCTGCCTGTTTCAGTGCATTCTCAATGGAATCATTTCGTTTGTTTACCATTGTTAAAATTGGTTTCCATGCAAAAACACGCAACAAAATCATGAGTATGATAAAAACAAGACTTGTCCAAAAAATCAGACCGATACCGGGACTTACAAGATCCATATTATTAATGTTTAAATTTTCAAATTAAAAACACTGTTTTTTCGCAGCCTATCGCTGCGAAAAAACAGTTGAAAAATTTAGTTTGCAACCAACAAAGAAACAACAACAGCGAAAAGTGCTACACCTTCAATAAGTGCTGCAGAAATAATCATTGCTGTTTGAATTTTACCGGCTGCTTCAGGTTGACGTGCAATAGCTTCCATTGCATTTCCACCAATTTTTCCAATACCGAGAGCGGCTCCAATTACTGCGAGTCCTGCTCCGATTGCTGCTAAAGGTCCCATAATAGATAGTTTAAATTAAACAAAATCCTTTATTATTAATGATCACTTTGCACCGCCAATCCAATGAAAAGGCAAGACAAAAGTGTAAATATATACGCTTGAATAAAAGCAACCAAAATTTCTAGCACATCAATAAACAGTACGAATGGTACTGAAATAGCGCTCATTCCGATTGCTTTGAAAATAAAAATTACTGCAACTAAGCTCATTACGATGATATGACCTGCAGTGATGTTTGCAAACAAACGAATCATCAGAGCAAAGGGTTTTGACAAAATGCCAATAAACTCAACAACAGGCATAATCGGAATTGGAAATTTCAACCACCAAGGTACACCCGGTGCATTAAAAATGTGTTTCCAATACGCTTTTGAACCGCTGATATTTGTTGCAATCATTGTAAATAATGCTAATGTCAGGGTGACGGAAATATTACCGGTAATGTTGGCTCCTCCCGGGAAGAAAGGAACTAAACCCAAAAGGTTATTAATTAAAATAAAGAAAAATACGGTTAATATATAAGGCAAATATCTTTCGTATTTTTCACCGATATTCGGCTTCGCAATATCATCTCTAACAAATAAAATGAGGGGTTCCATAAAACCCTGCAAGCCAGCTGGTCTTCCGGGACGTTTTTTATATGCTCTTGCAACAGAGATAAATACAAGAAGCATAATCAATGCAGTAACGAACATTCCGGCAACATTTTTAGTGATAGAAAAATCCATTGGTTTTTCATTGACAATTACCGTTGCCTCTTTCTCTTCATCGTATGATTCTTCGATTGTACCATTCTCATCTGTCACATAAATTGTTCCTTCATGCAAGAAATAATGATTTCCGTTTTTAGTTACAACAGCATGTCCATGATGAAATTTTGAAGACATAAAACAAACCGGCTTACCTTCGTGAATTAAGATCACAGGCAAAGGTATGGAGACTGCATGTGCTTTTCCCGTCTTGTCTGTATACTCTAAGATATGCCAATTGTGACTATCCTTGATATGATTCATCACGAAATCTGTCACATTAAAATCCTCATCCTGAGCTTCATTTTCATGAGGTTCGCTCGCAAAAAGCATCCCTGAAGCAAGCAATAAGCCAAAAAAAACCAATATTTTCCCCTTCATAAAGATCATGAATCAAAGTTGATAAAAATATTTATAAAAAAAAAGTCCCCGCCTGTTTTTTCATTTAAACATCAGGGTCATCTTTTAGCAAAATCAATAAACTACGGACTTCAATCGCTAAGTAAATCATATATATTATCAGGAATTGTAGCACAAAAAACACATCTCTGGATTCCGATTTTAACAAAATCGGCAACAAGTAAATTGCTGCTAACAACATTTTTAGCATGCTAATTCCGCCAAAAATTAATCCAGAAAGGGACAAGTGTTTTTTCCTTAACTTTACAAAAACCATAAAGCCTAAACCAGTTAATGAAAACACAAAAACATGTCCAAAAACATGTCGCCATTCAGGTAAAGCCGATTGAATAAGATATGATGAGAGAAATTGTAATCCGAGGATGACAAGAGCTGCCACACTCAAAATTAACCAAAACGAAATTATTTTATTTCTTTTCCCCATTTTCATGTTGATTTACTTGACTAATAACCAGATAAAGCGCCAAAGCAATTGCAAGTAAGGACAAAATAATAGTAAATACCGGAATTTCACGTGCTGCATTTTGATCTATCCTGTGTCCCAACCATGCACCTCCTCCAATAATCGCAAGCATTTCGATAACGATACCAGAGAATTTTGCATAGGATTTTATCCCATCTGTATCCTTACTATTTTTCTTTTCCATGTTTTGATGCAACTCCCGGTTGACCAGTATCCATTTGACAGGTTCCGGTGAAAATTGCATTAGGCTCTATCGCTAATTTTTTTGTAATTATATCTCCCTGAACTGTTGCACTTGATTTTAATGTGAGCAATTCGTTAACGGTAATTTTTCCATCAATGCTACCACTTAACTCGGCGTTTTTGCATTGAATTTCTCCTTGAATTTTCCCATTTCCACCAATAACAAGCTTGCCTTGAGTCGTCAAATTTCCTTTGAGCACTCCATCAATTCTGATGTCACCATTGGATTGAATGTCTCCCTGAATGGAAGTTCCTTCTCCGATTACATTTAAGCGATTGTGCTCGACTTCCTGTGTTTTAGCCATAATCTTATTTTTTTCAACTTATGCAAAGATAATAATCTAATTTGCATTTTAAACAAAATTCAAACAAAACCGCCTAAACAGCTACAAGCCAAATAAAATTAGCTGTTTCAATTATAAGGAATCGAGTAGATTATATACTCATCATGTAAGTTACATTACAATAAAATCAAGGTAACTTCATCAATATTTAAAATTATTTGGAATAATTAAAATTGAATCATAAATTTGTACGCAATATTTATTTTTAATTAAAAGTCAAAAAAATGTCTTATATATTTACATCCGAATCCGTTTCAGAAGGACATCCTGACAAAGTAGCAGATCAGATTTCTGATGCAATTTTAGATGAGTTTCTTGCCTTCGACAATCAGTCGAAAGTTGCTTGTGAAACCTTAGTTACAACCGGACAAGTTGTTGTTGCCGGCGAAGTAAAATCAAACACCTATGTTGATATTCAGGAAACGGTGCGAAATGTTGTGAACAACATCGGTTATACCAAAGGAGAATATCGTTTTGACGGAAATTCTTGCGGTGTACTTACTGCATTGCACGAGCAGTCACCAGATATCAATCGCGGAGTTGACAGGGTTTCACCTGAAGAACAAGGTGCCGGTGACCAGGGAATGATGTTTGGATATGCTTGTCGAGAAACTGATGATTATATGCCATTACCACTGGAATTATCGCACAGATTATTGCAGGAAATGGCAGCAATTCGCCGTGAAGGTAAAGTTATGACATATTTGCGCCCCGATTCAAAGTCACAAGTGAGTGTTGAATATGACGATCAACATCAGGCAATTAAAATTGATACAATTGTTGTTTCAACCCAACATGATGATTTTGTAAAACCGGCATCCGTGCAAGTTCAAGACATTATGAAAGCCGACAAAGAAATGCTGACCAAAATACACGATGATGTTCGTGACATTTTGATTCCGCGGGTAATAAAAGCAATGCCAGAACGTGTACAGAAATTCTTTAATGAAGATTATACCTTATACGTTAATCCGACAGGAAAATTTGTAATAGGAGGCCCTCACGGGGATACCGGACTAACAGGACGTAAAATTATTGTTGACACATATGGCGGTCGTGGAGCACACGGTGGCGGTGCATTTTCAGGGAAAGACCCTTCAAAAGTCGATCGATCAGCAGCTTATGCATCACGACACATTGCGAAAAACATGGTAGCGGCAGGAGTTGCTGATGAAATGCTTGTGCAATTATCATACGCCATAGGCATTGCAGAACCAGTCAGTATTTTTGTTGACACCTACGGAAGTGCTAAGGTAAATTTATCTGATGGAGAAATTGCAAAGAAAATTCGTGAAATTTTCTCACTTTCACCTTATGCCATTGAGCAAAGATTAAAACTGCGAAATCCAATTTATTTTGAAACTGCTTCATACGGTCACATGGGACGCACACCGCGCACGGCAACAAAAAGTTACCACAAAATGAATGAACCAAATAACATTAAAACAATTGAGGTTGAACTTTTCACATGGGAGAAATTAGACTTTGTGGATGTCGTTAAAAAAGCATTTAATCTCTAAACATTAGCATAAAGATTTTTGTTTTAAAAAAATATTATTACCTTCGGGCTATATGTCCGGAGGTTTTAATTTTTTCAAGCTTTTGTTATATCCAATTTCCTTGCTTTATGGGGCAATTATGGGTATTCGCAACTTTTTATATGAGACAAAAATCTTGAAGTCCAAATCATATAATATTCCAATTATTAGCATCGGTAACCTTGCCGTGGGCGGAACAGGAAAAACTCCACATGTTGAATACATTATTTCTTTGTTAAAAAACGATTTCCGTATTGCAATGTTAAGTCGTGGATACAAACGAAAAACAAAAGGATTTCGACTTGCCGGAGAAAATGACAATGCCTCAACAATTGGCGATGAGCCATATCAAATAGAACAAAAATTTGGCGATGATATTTGTGTTGCAGTCGATGCAAATCGCCAAAGAGGAATAGAAAATTTATTGAAGGAAGAAACGCTCAAAGCAATAATTTTGGATGATGCATTTCAACATCGAAAAGTGCATGCCGGGCTCAATATCTTATTAACAGAATTTCACAGACCATTTACAAAAGACCATTTTTTACCGTACGGGAGATTACGAGAACACCCACATGAACATCGAAGGGCACACATTATTATTGTCACAAAATGTCCAAGAGACATGAAACCCATCGAAAAGCGGCTAATTGACAAAGAAATAAAAATTTATCCGTTTCAATATTTATTTTTCACATCACTCGAATATGGTGAGTTAACTAATGTTTTTGATTCCACAGATAAATTAAAACTATCGGATGTTTCTCAAAAACATGCTGTCGGCGTATCCGGAATTGCGAATAACAAACATTTCAAATCAAAAATTCAAGCAGACACACTTTCTCTGAAACATATGAGCTATATGGATCACCATAATTACTCTGCTCGCGACGTTCAGAAAATACAAGCAAATTTCGATCAAATTCGAGACGAAAATAAAATCATAATCACAACGGAAAAAGATGCTGTCAAATTAAAAAATAATGACAATTGGGATGATTCTGTGAAAAAATTTGTATATTACCTTCCCATTAAAGTTGTCTTTTTAGGCAATGAAAAACAGGAAGAAGAATTTAAACAACAAATTACGAAATATGTTAAAACAAATCGAAGGTACAGTAAACTTTATAAAGGGCAAAACCTCAATTCAACCTGAGGTTGGAATAATATTGGGCACCGGTCTAGGCGGCTTGGTTGACGAAATTGATATCACAGATTCATTATCTTATGAAGATATCCCGAACTTCCCGGTAAGTACGGTTGAAGGGCACTCAGGACGTTTGATTTTTGGTCATCTAAACGGAAAAGCTATCGTTGCAATGCAAGGTCGCTTTCATTATTATGAAGGTTATGACATGAAAATGCTGACTTTCCCGGTTCGCATTATGAAATTCTTGGGAATCAAATATTTGTTTGTAAGCAATGCCAGCGGAGGTGTTAATCCCGACTTTGAAATCGGCGATTTGATGCTTATCAATGACCATATCAATTTATTGCCAAATCCGTTAATCGGTAAAAATGAAAATGATTTGGGACCACGTTTCCCTGACATGAGTAAGGCTTATGACCAAAGTCTGATTGAAAAAGCAAAATCAATTGCAAATCAACACGGTATAAAACTACAGGAAGGTGTTTACACCGCAACCAGCGGCCCAACTTTTGAAACTCCCTCTGAATACAAATATTTTCGCATTATAGGGTCTGATACCGTTGGTATGAGCACTGTTCCGGAAGTAATTATTGCAAGACACATGGGAGTCCCGGTGTTTGCAATCTCGATTATTACAGATTTGGGTGTGCCCGGGAAAATTGTGGAAATTTCTCATGAAGAAGTGCAAAAAGTTGCCGTAAAAGCCGAAAAGAAAATGACTTTATTGATGAAATCAATGATGGGATCTTTATAAAATGAAAAAACATGTATTTGTTTTCGCAGCGATTATCATACTAATCGCCGGCTCGTGCACAACAAAAGAAATTCTTACAGAAACCCCATGTACTAATGGCGTAAACACTACTATTGTTGACATGCGAGGCTTAGACGCATGTACATTTGCTTTGCAACTTGAAAATGGGAAGAAACTTGAGCCAATCAATCTCAAAGCATTTGACGTGGAAATTATAGACGGACAAAAAGTTTGTATTACCTATCACTCGGTGGAAATGGTAAGCATTTGTATGGTGGGGGAAATTGTTGAACTGGACTCTATGACGGAACGATAAGGAAAAATAAACGCATTAATAAAGCCCAATCCGATGTGTCGAATTGGGCTTTAATTTTGAGGTACCTGGCGGAGTCGAACCGCCGTGCATGGTTTTGCAGACCACTGCCTAACCACTCGGCCAAGGTACCGTTTCAAGATTGGCAAAGGTAAAAAACTTTTTTATAATCCCCAAAACAAAGTTTATTCTTCATTTGATTGCATCTCTTTCCCTCCCATTTCAAGCAAACATAGCTTACATAAGCAATCGGAATATTCGGTACGGATTTCAGCTTTAATGGTATCCGGCAAATAAAACCCAATACAATAGCAGCTTTCATCCTGATGGCAGAAAAATTCCGTCTTGCATCTCGGGCATATTTTTTTAATTTTCCCCATCATCAAATAAACTTAAACTGACAGATTGAATTTGACCTCCCATCGGGGGATGCATTTTTTTTATTTTAAGACGCACGGATTCTATCCCCGAAATTTCTTGCTTCAAACGATCAATAATTCGTCGTCCGATATGCTCTAGCAAATGCGAACGGGTTTGTTCCATTTCATCTTTTATCAATACATACACATGTTGGTAATTCAACGCATCCTCAATGCGGTCTGACAACTCTGCCGCACCCGTATCAGACTCGATGGCAATATCCAACAGAAAGCGATTTCCGACATATCGCTCTTCTTCATAATGCCCGTGATAAGCATAAAACTCCATGCCCTCAATTTCAATTAATCCCATATTTCAATCTTTTTTGCTAAATTAACACCCTTTCTTTTCATTACAATAATAATTCAATGTATTTTTGTCAAAGACGATTGAAATTACATCTCAAAATGTCCAAAGTAAAAGAAACATAATATGATGAAACAAAATCAGGAAACCGAATCAACGAAATCAAAAAATTTCATTGAACAAATTATAGAGGAAGATCTCGCCTCAGGAAAACATGAAAGCATTTATACTCGATTTCCTCCCGAACCAAACGGCTATCTTCATATTGGACATGCCAAAGCAATATGCCTGAGTTTTGGAATAAAAGCCGATTATAATGGTAAAACAAATCTTCGTTTTGATGATACTAATCCAATCAAAGAAGAGGAAGAATACATTGACAGCATAAAACGCGATGTTTCCTGGCTTGGTTTTGAGTGGGATAAATTGTGCTATGCATCTGACTATTTCGATCAACTTTACGATTGGGCAATGATGCTGATTAAAGACGGCAAGGCGTATATTGATGAACAGCCGGGTGAAGAAATTTCCAAACAACGGACAACACCACGTGAACCGGGAATTGAATCTCCGTTTAGAAATCGTCCGGTTAAAGAAAGCTTGAAATTATTTGAAGGCATGAAAAAAGGTGAGTATGACGAGGGTAGCATGGTTTTACGTGCCAAAATTGACATGAACTCTCCAAATATGCACATGCGCGATCCGATTATGTATCGCATACTGAAACGTCCGCATTTACGCACAGGCGACAAATGGAATATTTATCCGAATTACGATTACGCACACGGACAATCTGATTTCATTGAAGGCATTACACATTCACTTTGCACCTTGGAGTTTGAAGTGCACAGGCCTCTATACAACTGGTTTTTAGACCAGATTGCAAAACCAGAAGAACCCAGACCACGACAAATTGAATTTGCACGTCTGAACTTGACATACACCGTAATGAGCAAACGCAAATTGTTGGAATTAGTACAGGGCGGACTTGTGAACGGCTGGGATGATCCCCGCATGCCAACAATTTCCGGTTTAAGACGCCGTGGATTTACCCCTGCATCCATTCGCTTGTTTTCTGAGCGTGTTGGATTAGCAAAACGGGAAAACACCATTGATGTCGGGCTGTTGGAATGGGCTGTTCGGGAAGACCTCAACAAAACCGCCGAACGAAGAATGGCAGTGCTTGATCCGTTGAAAGTTGTGATTACCAATTATCCAGAAGGCAAAATTGAAGAAATAGAAGGCACAAACAATCCGGAAGATGAATCTGCCGGAAAACGCATGATTCCTTTCGGACGCGAGTTATACATTGAACGCAGCGATTTTATGGAAGATGCGCCTCGGAAATTTTTCCGACTGGCTCCCGGACGCGAAGTTCGTTTGAGATACGGTTATTTCATTACCTGTAATGATGTTATTAAAGATGATGAGGGCAATGTGACAGAATTGCATTGTAGCTATGACCCTGAATCTCGCGGAGGTAACTCTCCCGACGGACGAAAAGTCAAAGGAACCATTCATTGGGTAGCAAAAGAAACTGCAGAAAAAGCGGAAATCCGCATTTACGACAGGCTTTTCTCTGTAGAAGACCCAACCGATGTGCCTGAAGGTGGAGATTTTAAGGACAATTTGAATCCCGAATCCCTTTCAAAAACCATTGCTCTAATTGAGCCCTCTTTGAAAGACACAACAGCCGGCGATCATTTTCAATTTGAACGCACTGGATATTTTTGTGTTGACAAAGATAGTACTGATGAAATGATTGTCTTTAACAGAACAGTTCCATTAAGAGATTCATGGGCAAAGAAAAATAAATAATTATGGAAAAAATTGCCTTATTCCCCGGATCATTTGACCCCTTTACCGTAGGACATAAATCCCTTATGGACAGAGCGCTCCCTTTATTTGATAAAATCATTATCGGCGTTGGGATTAATCATGAAAAAGCCAATTTTTTCCCGCTTGAAAAGCGCATTCAGTGGATTAATGATTTGTTTAAGGATGAGCCCAGAATTGAGGTGATGACATACGAAGGCCTAACCGTTAACTTCTGTGATCATGTCAATGCAACGTATATATTACGAGGGCTGAGAACCTCAGCCGATTTTGAATTTGAACGCGCAATCGGACAAACAAACAAAGCAATTCATCCGAAAATTGAAACCATCTTTTTGTTAACACATCCAGAACACACATTTATCTCCAGTTCAATTGTACGAGATGTGTATAAACACGGCGGAGATATTCAAGGTTTCCTTCCAAAAGGAATGAATTTGGATTTGTAAGGAAAAAGCCATATTTGGTATTTTATACTCTAAAAGATAAATGTCGTCCCGGTAATTCCTCTCCCAGTCCTTATGCTGGTGATGAATCCGGGTTTTTTGTTGTAAAATTCCCACTTGTTTTTATATTCAGTTATGTCGTAACAAGAACCAATATAGCCCAAAAATATATTATCTAAATCGTAAAACGGTCTGCCAAAATCTCTTATCCAACGATATTCACCGAATTTATTTTTCATTCGGTATTCCATTAGAAATGCTTCTCTTTTATCAAAAGCCGTTACAAAAATTCGTAAACAAAAATCTCATTTTCAAGTTCTTTTATTTTATTCTGATATTCAATTCATTATTGTCCGATAAAAATGATAAAATATATTTTGTAGCAACAAGATTCCTCACCGCTGGCTAGCGGTTCGGAATGACAAGTAGTTACGTTGTTGAGGGCGGGGCTTGGCTAATGACCCAAAATCGCCTTCTCGAACAGCTTTAAACACATGGTTTACGGACTTCGTTACTATTATCGTGCTGGGAATGAGCAAAAAAGCAATTGCCCTACCATCATTAAAACGAGATACTAAACTCCCGATTATCCTAAATCGCTCGGAGTTAAAGGAATTTTTTGCCACTCCAAAGCTGTTAGTTTATCCAACAAAGTATGTTTATTCATGACTTAAAGTTTTAGAAATGGTGATTGTACTAATCTAATAAATTTACTCATGTTTTCAATTTAAAAATGTGTGCTAACGTATTGTGGCTTCGCGTTCGGGTGGGTTTCGGAGCACAAAACTGTCTGCAAGCACTGCACTTGATACGAAGAATAAATGTTCATTTAACCACGGAATCGCCAATTTCTTAAACCCGCTATTAGCAGCAGCATCTATTTCTCTGCAATTCCATAACTGATATATTTCCAATTGTCAGGGCAAACTTTATTTAAAATTAATTTGTCAATTGTTGAAAGAAAATTTCGTTGACTTTCATTTCTTCCAAATGTTGCAAGGACACCAGTAGTCTTTATGTTGTAAGTTGAAAAGTCCTTAAGAAATTCTTTCATTTCTTTTACAGAAACATATCTCCAAGAACTTCCCCAGTTGACAAATCGATTTCTCAGTCGTTGGTGAAAAGGAGAAGCAATAAGATTTTCAGCAAATAAAAGTTTCCCTCCAGGTTTTAATGCTTTGTAAATTTCTTTGAAAACTTTTTGTTGAATTTCATAATTGTCGTTTCTCCCAATTCCTCCAATAATTGATTTGAATACTATAATGTCAAAATAATTTTCATACGGAATGTTCGTTGCGTCAATGTCTTGGTATTTTACAAACGAAGATATATTATATCGCAAGTGAAGCTGCTCCGCTGTATTTTTAACATCTTTCAGGTCAGAGCAAACTGCCGTTTTGCCTTTTAATGCTAGCCAGAGAGAGAGTCCGCCTTCTCGTCCACCAAGCTCAAGTCCGTTTTGAATTTTATCCCATTCAATATTGCTTTCCCAATATGAGAGTGCTTTTGACCAAGATTTTATGTCCCATTGTATAATGTCTTTCGTTAATTCTTTTGTCATTGTGTAGTGTCTGTTATTATTTCTGCTAAGGTTGGGCGTGTAAGTTGCATACCACTTTCCACTACCCCGCCGAAAACTGTTTCCCTCGCAAGATAATCAAAATATTTGTTCGAAAAAAGCACTTTACTGCGGCATGAAACTTACACGCTGTTACAGCCTAGTATTTATGCTTCCGACTTTATATTCTGATCCTCAGTTTCAAAAAACGCTTCCCTGCCCAGATGGTTTTTCACTTCATTTTTATCGAGTTTGCTTTTATAATATTTCGGAATTGGCTCAGATTTAACCAATCTGCAGATGACTGGCAATTCTCAATCCGTTTAAAATATTCACAGTTTTCACTTTCATGCAGATGCTTTACTTATTCCGATTCAGGAATGCCGAAGCGCAGCCAAAAACAGCTCGCAATCCATATTGATTTTCCAATTCACGAACCGACCAATTATTGTTTACAGCTTCAATTTCATAGAAATTTCGTTCCTTTTCGTTTTCTATTTTTATTAATTGAAGGTAGTGTGTCCAACTTAAATTAGAAGGTGATTCAATTCATGAAAACAAGATAAAAATTACGCATTCGTTCCAAGTTGTAAACTGAAAATCCTTTACCAAATTCTTCAGAGAGTTTTTGTGAAAGTTCCTTTAAAAGAGATTTTCAATATTCAGCTCGTACTTTATCTTGTTGTTCATCTTCAACTATTAATCGACCAACTTCGAAATAAGTAAGAACGATCGTTTGGTTTACACTTTTTAGTTCTTAATCCTGTTACAAATTTACACTTTGTTTTTAATCTAATTTATGATTCCCTGAGTTAATTATTGCAAGATATGTATTTTACAAACATCCGATATTTTTTTGTCAAGGAAGTATTACGGTCTAACATTGTCAAGTTCTTTTCTCTGTCTGTCAGAGTGCTTTCGAAGTGTGCCTGTAATGCATCTAACGGTTGTAGGTTGATTTCGTACTGTATCGGACTTTTGTTATGCAGGAGGATTTGTAACTAAGCTTATCGAATTATTTCTAGATATATATCAATCCTATTTAGATCTTTAGCTATCATGGTTTTTTGTAATATATAAAAAGCAATGCCCAAATAAATGACAGGCATTGCTTTTAAAGTGAACTATTTTTGTTCAGATATTTGTGATATGTTTTCCCTAGTTTACTTTATACGCATCAGATTCAATATTTCCACTAAATGTATGTGTGATAGTGGCTGAAGCATCAGCCTTAACGATCCCTTGGAAACTAATTTTACTTGCTGAGGTTCTTGTAACTGTTCCGCTCTTTCCCCAATACATTTCGTCTGCTCCATTGTCGAGTAAATTATTCCCGGAAATTGTAAGTTGACATCTATCTCCATTTTCACCAGAACTCTCACTGATAGTAATATCAGCACCAATAGTTACAGGAACATTGGTAATAGTTATCACAAAATCTGAACCCGCACCTCCTAAGTTAACAGTATTGGCAGACATTAAAACTTTTTGTGAACTTGTCCCCTCGGCAACAATATTGCCATCCATTACTAATTGATAAGTCCCACTATTGTCTTTGGTTCCTGTAGCGGAATTATTATTATTATTATTATTGCATGAACTTGTTACTACAGTAAAGAGACTTAATAAGATTGCAATTGCAAAAAATGATTTTTTCATATGAGATTAATTTATATTTGTTATTAGATTAATTATGTGCAAAAGAACAATGAAATTTTTTATTGTTTCTCACCCTTAAGGGTGATTTTTATTGTTTTTCAATATTAATTTATGAGTATATTTTTATATAATTCTAAAAATAAGTATGTTGTTTGCAATCGAACGAATGCGGTCAAGTTGGCTTTTATTATTGTTTAATAATTTTTATTAGTTTTTGGTTTTTGTTTTCGTCATTAAGTTTTATAAAATACGTAGCAGATTTTAACGAACTTAAATTTATTGTATTTTCGCCATTATATTTTTTCGATAATACTTCTTTACCAGAAATATCGTATATCGAAATATCGGAAATTGTATTTTTATCGGCATTTATTAAATTTATTTTATCGATAAATGGATTTGGGTAAACTGATATATTAAGCTTTGATATTTCTGAAATTGCATCTAAACTTGTCGGACGCAGATAAGGATAACTTACACCTTCGTCTATTCCCCAAATAGTATCAAAATCCCAATTGTTGAAATTAGCTTCTTGTTTCATTTCGGCAGTGGTACGAGACGTTACTGTTTGGTCGCTGCCATTTCCAATACCAGAATATTGATTAGATGTTTCGCTATCGTAATAACAATCTTCAATAGTTGAAGAATCCACAAACCCTACAAAACCGCCAACATTTTGATCTCCCGACACAACACCTGTTGAATAGCAATTCACAATAGTTGTAGAAGAAATTATTCCTACAAGACCGCCAACTCTGGAATAACTTCCCGATACTGCACCTGTTGAATAGCAATTTGCAATAGTTACAGAAGAAGAATTATATCCTATAAGACCGCCAACTTGAAATACTCCCGTAACAGAAGCTGTTGAATAGCAATTTCCAACAATTGCATTAGATAAACAACATCCTATAAGACCGCCAACATCTTCATTTCCTGACACAACACCTGTTGAATAGCAGTTTTCAATAGTTGAACCATCTCTATGTCCTATAAGACCGCCAACTTTATTATTTCCCGACACATTACAATTAATAAGACCAAGGTCGTATATTACTGCATTAAAGGTATATCCAAATAGTCCTATATAATCGGTAGAACTTCTGTTGATAAATAAATCACTAATTGTGTGGTTGTTTCCGTTAAAACTACCCATAAAGCCGTCACTATAGTCATTTATTGGCAACCAACCTTCACCACTTTGATATTCCGAGCCATTAAAATCGAGGTCGTTATTTAGTATAAAATGCATGTTAAATTGGTTTCTCACTTCGTTAAGTTCTGTAATTGTTGTAATTTGGTATGGGTTTTCTTCCGAGCCATCTCCACCTGCAAATTGTGCATTTACACTTGTTGTTGCAAGTATTATTGCCGCGATTGTAAGGACTAAATTTATTTTCATAACTTTTTGTTTTATTAATTATTTTAATCTATTCTTCTTCGTAAATAACAAATTCTGTATAAGTTTCATCTCCATCAGAGACATATCTGCTTGTGGGCGCATACCATTTATCTAAACTAACATAAGCTATTCCTCTAGTTGAATGGTAATCAGAATCGTTAAAACAGGAAACTGCTGTCCAAGTTTCTCCACCATTTGTAGTTTTGTAAATATCAGATGCTCCTACTCCTAAACCATTTTGAGCATCGAAAAAGTTAATGTAATATAAATCAGGACCAGAATAGTTTGCAGATAGAGGTTTTTTAGTCCATGTAATTCCCCCATCGGTAGTTTTAAATATGGTGTTATTGATTTGGTCCTGTTCGGGAGCAAGAACATACCCTGTATTATTAGTTGGGAAATTGACGTCATAAATCCCACTTGTTTCTAATGCAGTATATGTCCATGTTAGACCGAAATCTGCAGATCTTGCCATATATATATCTGCATCACCACTCAACATTTTTATAGGCAGATTAATAACTCCATCTTCAGAAAGACTCATATCTACTTCAGCATTGAATTCTAAACTTACAGGCAATTCTATTGTCTGAGTAATTTCATGTGTTGTATTTGATACTCTATATAAAACACTAAGATTACTCTCGTGCCCATAAATATCATGTCCAATAAATACCGCGTCTGTACTATTTACCGCAAGCACATCCCATGTGCCAAATGCAGCATCAGTTATTTCTGTCCATGTTTGTCCTTTATCTGTAGTGTGTTTTATCCTATTAGCATTACCCATACCAGTGATCCAAGCACTTTTTTCTATCATATATCCACCAGTAGAGTTATGGAAATCAAAATATGGTTCTGATGTACCACCCCATGTTTGCACTTTAAAATCTGTATTCATTACGCTCCAAGTTAAGCCTCCATCTTCAGTATGTAGAAGCGTTGTTTCGCTACTTTCATCGACACCTCTTCCGAATAACCAACCCTCTGTTGGATTTATAAAATTTATAGATCTCGCATAATCTATAGTATTTGAGATATCTATTGCGTTAAAACAATTTTCGGTTTCAATTGGATTAGGATCTATTGGATCAGGATCGTCCAAATCTTTTTCGCAGGCTGTTAGAAATAAACTGAATGCAAGAATGGTTGTAATAAATTGAATTTTTTTAGTCATTAGAAATCATCTTTAAATTTATAATTAAACATTTGAATTAACTGCAAATTAACAGTTAAATGATGGGATTTCTCTTACCCTAAAGGGTAGTATTTAAATAAATATCAAATTCCCGAAACATCTAATAAAACTGTAAGTGTCACACAGTCTGACGATTGTGACTTTATGGGTGATTTCTAAAAAATGTCAATTCTTTTTAAGGCTTCCACACGATTTCTTACATCGAGTTTTATATA
>JAQIBY010000098.1 GCA_027858835.1 Bacteroidales bacterium
TTTTTTGAACATAAATTAAAAAAAAAGTTGTAATATTGCTTTACTTTTTCAGTACAAATTTAAACGGGTTCTATTTTGTGCTTGAAAAACTCAAAAAAATGAATTTTTAGAACCCACCTAAGGAAATAACTAAAATAAATTCATATTATGGCAAAACGCACAATTGTAAATTTACCAGGAGATGGCATCGGACGTAGTGTTTTAGATGCAGCAATTCGAGTATTGGATGCTGCAGGTTTTGAAGCAGATTATGTCGAAGGAGATATCGGATGGGAATTTTGGAGAACAGAAGGAAATCCTTTACCTCAACGTACGCTTGATTTACTTGAAAAACACAAAGTCGCATTATTTGGTGCGATTACATCAAAACCAAAAGACGAAGCTGCGGAAGAACTTGTCCCTGAACTCAAGGACAAAAACTTAGTTTACTCCTCTCCCATTGTCGGCTTACGTCAGCATTTCGGACTAGACATTTGTCTGCGTCCGTGCAGAACCTACAAAGGGAATCCATTGAACTTCATCCGTCGTGGTGCAAATAAAGACATTGAAGAACCAATGGTAAATGCTGCTATTTTCCGTCAGAATACTGAAGGATTATACGGTGGCGTTGAATGGGCAAACCCACAAGGAGTTGTTTATGATGCATTGATGTCACATCCAAAATTCAAAAAGAATTTCGGACATGTACCTCAAGAAGAAATTTCCGTTTCAACCCGTATCTTTACGAAAAAAGCAACGGAAAGAATTCTTCGTGCTGCCTTTGAACATGCCAAAGAATTTGGGTTTGACAATATTACTGTTTGCGAAAAACCAAATGTAATTCGTGAAACTTCAGGAATGATGTACAAAATGGCGCTTGAACTTCATAAAGCTGACTATCCGAACATTTGGGTGCGCAACACAAACATTGATGCACAAATGATGTGGCTAACAAAAAATCCTGAAGATTACGGAGTAATTGTAGCCGGCAACATGTTTGGAGACATTGTTTCTGACGGATTTGCAGGACTGATTGGTGGTTTAGGATTTGCGTGCTCTGCGCAGTATAATCCGGAAACCGGAATTAGTGTTTTTGAACCGACTCACGGATCAGCACCAAAATATGCAGATTATGATGTTTCTATCGTTAATCCGATTGCAATGATTGAATCTGCTTGTATGATGCTGGATTTCATTAAAGAATACGATTATGCGAAAAAAATTCGTGCTGCGGTTGCTGAAGTAATCGAAGAAGGAAAAGTTCGCACTTATGATATGATGAAAATGCGCGGAAAAGCTGATGTTATTGAAAACGGAGCTGCAAGCACCGATGAAATGGCTGATGCAGTAATCGCAAAATTGAAATAATTATCCTTTTATAATACAATTTAAAAACCGTCTCATTTTGAGACGGTTTTTTTTATGAATGAAAGAAATTGCTTTTGTTCAACCAGTAGGCTGACATGCACAAATTTGCGCGCCAAAAACCACATGCTACACTTTGACACACCCGGACTGCTGGTCTTGTCATGCCTTACCGTAACACCGAAAAACTTTTGCTGATTCCATCTATTCTCAACACATAAGTCCCAGCGGAAAGGGTATGAACATTCAACGCATAACGGGAGTTTCCTGCCGGAATACTATCTTGTATGAGCGTTTTTCCTGCTTGATTAATGACAGAAACAGGAATGTTTTTGTCTTGTGGTGTTAATTTGAGATGAAGTGTGCTTAAAACAGGATTGGGGTATAATTGGATATCAGATTTAGAAAGCTTGTGTGAAATGCCTGTAATATCCTCAACCACAATTTGCTTTTCTGCCGTTTTTAAGCAGCCATCCTGAGAAACTTCAATACTAATTGTATAGGTTCCCGGTTCATTATAAGTATTACTTACCGTATCTCCGGCAGCAAAAGGCGTATCACCATCAAAACTCCATTGCCAATTTTCTGCATAGGCATTGTTGTTTATGAAATCAATTGATAGCTCAGGATTTGTTGATGTCAGGTAAAACGTATCCTCATGCACAGCCGTTTGTACCCGTGGGCGCAACCAATGACAATCGCTTGGTGGTGGCTCATGGTAACGTGCAATGCCATGCGCTGGAAGAAAACCAGCTACAGTATCGAATGCTCCACCCACATAAAGCTCATTTTTATATTCATACAATGCTGTAAGCACATTGCTTGCCCCGAGATTTTCGCCTGACCATTCTGTGCCATCCCATTTTGCCATATAGTTAACGGGGATTCCGTTGACAATGGTAAAATTTCCACCTATGTACAAATTGCCACGGTACATGCACATGGCATGCTCATACACCATGCCGCCAAGTTGAGCGATGTTGTGAAATATCTCCCCATCGTAGCGATAAAGATAAACACTTCCAAGATAAAGGTCATTGTTAATGGTGTCAACAAACATGTCAGTAACTGATGCTGTAAAGGGATTCCCGTTTTTGCGATACACATGATCCCAATGCCCGTTTTCATAAGCAGCTATGCCATGTAGCCACTCGCCGTTAGGTAGCTGAAACGTGCTATTCATGCCAGAATACAATTTATCATCATATACACATAATGCTCTTGATCTGTTTGAAAAAGATGTGCCAGAAAATGTGCTGCCATTCCAGGTAATTAAATAAACTAACTCGGGATGCTCCGGACAATATATCCCGGGTCCTCCAATATAGAGTGAATCCTGATATTCCGTGAGAAATCTTACTTCCATCTGATGTTGCCATTGTATTCCCCCGAGCTGTTCCCAGCTTGTACCGTTCCAGATCGCAAGCTTTTCAATGTCTTCATCGGTGGTGATGATATCGAATGCTCCCCCAAGTATCAAATCTCCATTGTAAACACTGACAGAATATGCAGCGCTACCATAGTCATCAATTCCTGGAAAAGAATACATGTTTATGGAATCCCAACCTACAACACAATAACTGTCTGTAAACTCAGTTTCTCTAAAACTACCTGCAATGATAAGTGTATCATTGTAATTTTTAAATTGTAATGCCATTGAATACACATTAAGGCCAGGTAATGTGTCCCATGTCTGCGCTTTTGCCTGCATACAAATACCAGTAGTAATTATTACAATAAAAAGCTTTATTTGATTTTTCATTGTTTGACAAATTTTATGGATTGTACAAGTTTACTGCCGAATGTAAATTTAATTTGATACATACCGGGGGTGTAAGTGTCAAGATTTAATTCAAGTAAGGAGTGTCCTTTTACTAGTGGTTTAGTTTCAACTACTCTCCCTGAAATATCTGTGATTTGAATGAAAACAGACATATCAGCCGGACATTGATATGGGACAAAAACTTGTTTGCTTGCAGGGTTAGGAAAGGCATTGCCAATCTTGATGTTTTTGTTTTTCAGATTTGTTATGCTTGTACTTTGCTTGATAGGTAAAAGAAGAGAAGAGGAATGATCCGCATTGTGATGTACAGCATTTAGCGCTGTTAGCGTATCGCCGGAACTGTATAATGCTTCTCCATTATTTATGTTTCGATGAAAGCGTGGGTAATTGGATGAACTTATGTCCACACGCAATTTGTGATTACTTAGAAAGCTATGTGCTATGCTCGGCAGAACAATTTCAATTGGGTAAACTTCTCCCGCTGTCATAAAGCTTTCATTTGTTTGCTCAAAGCCATTTCGAAATCGCATTCTGTATATTCCATCCAATAATAAAATGCTTCTGCCATCCGGATACACATCGCAAAGTCGGACAGCAAAATCAGTGTCAGGACGATTGCTGGATACATAAAGGTTTACATGGATATTCCCATTGATGCTTAAACTTTCCGTGAGGCTGGGCGTATCAAAAATCAGGATGTCATCGCGGCTTTCTACCTCTATTGATTGATCGTATGGTCCTTGTAAAAGATCCTGACGAAGTGTTGGTCCTCCAATGGTCGGTGATGGATCTTGCGGATAGTACAAAAAGCTAGAGCAAGTATCACCGAGTTCAGGTATTTGGTTTAACAAACTACCATCGGCTTGAAAATAGAGCGTTTCGGGCGTATTTGGAAGTGGCCATGCTTCACTGCTTCGCCATTCCATGTCACCCATATGAAAAAGTTTTATTGTCGGATTGCTTAGCCAGCCATTGTAAGCATTCAAAAGATAATAATCAAAAAATGCAAGTGCGTATTCATCGCTGTATCCTTCTGCTTCGGGGAAAAATAATTCGCCTTGTTGTTCGCTACCCACCTGAGCCTGACCAAAACCTCCATGTGCCCACGGACCGATGAGTAATTTGTGTTGTTCTGCAATTTCACTAGGTGAGTTTGCTAGTAAATCCTGGAAGTATTGAATTTTAAATTCAGAATCGTGATCGAACCAACCGCAAATCATCAGCATGGGAATGTCGATGCTTTCTGGATAGAATGTGATGTTTTCAGTGTATTGCCAAGTCAGATCGTAATAGGGATGGGCTTCCAACAGCGTGGACATACCATATCCGAGTGCATCAAGCTGCTCAATATATTCTTCTCTGTAAACACCATTGGGATAATACTCTTGATAAAGCATTTGAGGGCTTGCAACTAAGGGCACCGCACATATATGATTTGGATGCTGTTCTTTTGCTGTTTGAAATTGAACTTTTCCTAAAGCAGATGCACCCCAAGTGCCAATTTTACCGTCTGACCATGTTTGGTCTTTAATCCAGTCAATAATGTCGTATCCATCTTCACCACGATTTACTTCAGCATTTGCCGCACTAGCCGATGCATAAAATCCGCGCCAATCAACAATCACAAAATTGTACGGACTATTGTCAATATCTGTTCCAAAACCTAAAGGTAGAGAATAGCGATAAAAAAGCTTGTTGTATGGGGTTTGTATCAGAATGGTTGGTCGAGATATTTCAGGTTGCGGAATGTAAATGTCAGCTGCTAAAGTTTGCCCATCTCTGACCGGAATATTTGTTTCGGTTGGACTGAGCGGTTGTGCGATTAAACTTCCTGTAAAAAGTAAAAATGCGGTAAAAATAGCTATGTTTAGTTTCATGTTAATTGTTTTGCATAAATATACGAAAACAATTTAAGTTTGAAATGAAAACCGGTGATTCCGAGAGGCGTTTCATGCATCACACTCCTCAGTCACCTAGCTAGCGCGCATCTCAAGGCAAGCAGAATAACTTTTTTTTAAATTTCTTGATTCGACGCTTCGGACTTCCAAGCGTTAATAAGCAGAAAGTTTAAAAGTTTCTTACTTCCAGATAATACCAATAGTGTTTCAGAATGAGAGCGGTTAATTGAACCAATAATTGTTAAAACAAAAAGCGAGCAAAGAAACTCTGCTCGCTTTTAAATTCATTTAATATTCAGTTTTACTCAAAGAAACTCATTTTACGGATAAACGGTTGATATCCCATGTCTCTGAGATTCTGCATTGATGCTTCAGCAGCGGAACGAGTGTTAAACACACCCACATAATAGCGATAGAAACCGTCATCACCGATATGTTCTTCCACACCGATCAAGTCATCAAAATAGTCAATACTGCGACGTTGTTTCAATGCAAAAATCTGAATGGTAAATTGCTCTCCATCAGCATCAACTTGTTGTGCAACCAGATCTTCACTACTAATCAGTTCACCGTCAACCTCAATTGGGTCAACAACAAGTGTTCCGCGTTCTCCTTGTTTCAAAGGTTTAAACTCAACACGACGGTTCAATCGTCGTCCTTCCGGATAATCTTGTCCATTAATCACATTACTGGCAATTGGATCAGTTTTTCCATATTTTTTCGTTATCAAACTAGTCGGAGACACCCCTTTTGAAACAAGATAATCCTTGGTTGCTTTTGCACGTCTGTATGATAACAAATAATTATATTCATTGCTTCCGATTGCATCTGTGTGTCCGGCAATTTCAATAACAGCATCCGTATTATCAAGCATGTATTGAGCTAACATATTAAGGTTCTCATGATATTCAGATAGTACATTGTATTTATCAAAATCAAAGAAAATATTTTGAATATGTGTTACTATAACATCAACATCTGCTTCAGCAGCTAAGTCAATATCTAAGAATAAGCCATCACCTTCGGAAATATCTAAACCATAAATTATTTCAGCATAACCCGGGATTTTTCCTTGAGCTACAATATTTTCCGCCGGCACGCCTCGCTGAACCAGTTCGTTTTTCACAGTTTCAAAACGCTCATTGCTCAATGGATGACTCGGCGGATAATTAATTGTCACAACCATAGGAGCTTGGGTGGTGTCAACTATTTCCACCATTTTATTGACAATTCGAGTTCCACTTGGAGTCATATCGGTTTCTCCATTTTCAAACAACACCACATCATGATAAGCATAAAGCTGTACAATAACCGGAGTAATATCAACAGGCTTATAATTGTCAATAAATTGATCTGCATCTTTTTGGGTCGGGTCAATATCACGCGCAACCATCTGACGACCATTCACATGATAAATTAAATCGTATGAACTTCCAGGACGCAAAGTCAGGATATATTCGCCGGTGTATTTGTTCGGACGGAAAATTCCGGCAACTGTATTGGTCTTTTTATCACGAGCAATAACAACCACATCTTCAGGAACCCGGTCTTCGGTATCTGTAACTGTTCCTTCATAAATAGCAAGCCCTGTAATAAAGACGTCTTTATGATTAATCATATACAAATCCAAATCTCCATATCCGTCCTCACGGTAAGTACTCAGATATCCTCTACGACCATCCATACTCATCACATAGGACACATTATCACCAGTTGTATTAATTGGAAATCCGAGATTTACAGGTTCACCGAACTCGTAATTTTCATCCATTTTGGAATAAAAAATATCAAATCCACCCATGCTCTTATGTCCTTGAGAACTGAGAAATAATGTTTGTCCATCGGGATGTATAAATGGTGTTTCCTCATCAAATTCTGTATTAATATTCGGTCCCAATAAGCGTGGCTCACCAAAATCTCCATTTGGAAGACGGCGAATCACATAAATATCTAAGCCTCCATAACCTTCCGGGCGATCACTCGTAAAATAAACGGATTGGTTATCAGGAGAAATACAGGCATGCGTTTCACGATTTTTTGTATTAATTTCTTCTGTCATCAATGACGGCTTCGACCATGCAGAGTCATTTTTATTCTTTGAAGAAAAAATATTTCCAGCTTGATATTCTGAACGGAAAAAGAGCAACAAATCACCATCAGTCGATAATCCAATTGATGCCTCATTTTCTTCGGTATTAATTTTTTCATCCATACGTTCCGGATCTCTCCACTCTTCATCGGCTTTGTAAGTCACAAACAAATCTTCATCCTGATTATAAAATGGTTCATCTGCTTTGGGTCGTTTGGATGTGAAAATCATCATTGATTCATGCACATCAATAATTGGGGTGTGGTCACTATATTTCGAGTTAATGACAGGTCCCATATTTACCATATCGACATTCACAGGATGTTTTACCATTACTTCAGCGCGACGTGTCATCGCCATCTGATGCTCTGTCATTGCCCGATAATACAAATCATACTCATCTTTTTCATTTAAAAACGTTAAAAAAGTATCGAAAGCATCTAATGAGCGCTCAAACTCCATATTAATTCTGTATGCTTGCCCTAAAAAATACCAGGTAATAGGTGGCGCATTTCGCTCACGATGATTATCGTCCTGAAATTTTTCAGTGACAAATTCTGAAGCAAACTCAAGTTTTTCTTCCGCCATTTTTTGCATGGTGCGGCTTTTTAGATAACACAAACCTAATTTGAACTGCACATTTGCATTATCAGGATCAATGGTATGCAGCTCCTCTAGTAAAGGAATTGCATCACCATAATTTTCCTCATAAATAAAAGCTGATGCATCATAAAATTTATTCACAAAACGTCTGTCAGGGTTACGCTGACTAAAGCCCGTAAAAACTAGGCTTAAAAGAAGAATCGTTGCTATGCACTTTTTCATAGTTACAATAGTTTGTAATTGGATGAAGGTAAAGATACAAAATTAATGATAGTTTGCAAGCATTGTAAGGATTTGCGTACATTTTTATGTCATTGCAGCAAGATAAAGAGAAAAAACATCACGATAAATAGCCTCAAAAAAATGCTCGAAACACAGATTTTCGCAAAAAATATACTTATTGGACTAATTCGCGAATGGTCATTTCAATTGATTTGATATCGTAACCGCAAATTTCACGTAACTCATTTTGCTCTCCGTGATGAATTAATTTGTCCGGAGCGCCTAGACGTTTTAAAACGCCATGCCATCCAATTTCAGTAATGCTTTCCAAAACCGCAGAACCAAAACCCCCGGTAATCGCACCATCTTCAATCGTAATAATTTTGGTGTGTTTTTTGGCGATTTCCTGCAAAACATCCATATCAAGAGGTTTCGCAAAACGCATATCATAATGATCAATAAAAACGCCTTCACTTCTCAGCGTTTTTGCAGCATAACGCACTGAATTCCCAACAGCTCCGTAAGATAAGACAGCAAGTTTAGCATTTTCATGCGACTCCATCAAACGTGCTTTCCCGATTGGGATTTCTTCAAATTCAGCTTTCCAATCCAAATGCATTCCGTAACCTCTGGGATATCGAATCACAAAAGGTCCGACATCGCTAAGCTGAGCTGTGTACATCAAATGGCGCATTTGAATTTCATCCATTGGCGCTGAAAGTGTCATATTCGGGATTGCTCGAAAAGCAGGAATATCATACAAACCATGATGCGTCACCCCGTCTTGTCCCACCAATCCTGCTCGATCAACACAAAATACCACATGAAGATTTTGTATGGCAACATCGTGAATTATTTGGTCGTAAGCACGCTGAGCAAAAGTTGAATAAATGGCACAGAACGGAATCATCCCCTGAGTTGCCATGCCGGCTGCGAAGGTCACTGCATGTTGTTCTGCAATTCCAACATCAAATATTCTATTCGGATATTTTTTCATCATAATATCCAATGATGATCCGGCAGACATTGCAGGCGTAATTCCAACTATTTTATCATTCATTTCAGCCAGCTCAAGCAATGTTTCACCAAAAACTGTCTGATATTTTGGAGGTGTCGGTTTTGCATGCTTGGATTTGATAAATTCACCGGTGATTTTATTAAACTTAGCCGGAGCATGCCAAAGCGTCTGGTCTTTTTCTGCCGCAGCAAAGCCCTTCCCCTTTTGCGTTTGGACATGTAGCAATTTTGGACCTTCAATTTTCGACAAATCTTCAAGAATTTTTGTCAAATACACCACATCATGCCCGTCCACAGGTCCAAAATAGCGAATGTTGAGTGATTCAAATAAATTTGATTGCTTCATAACAATGGATTTTAGTCCATTATTAATTTTTTGAATCATCGATTGTGCATTTGCCCCTCCGACACGATTCATCTTCCCGAGAAATCGCCAAACATCATCTTTCACTCTATTATAGGTTCGGGATGTTGCAATATCAATCAAATACTCTTTCATGGCACCGGAATTATCTGAAATTGCCATCCGGTTATCATTTAAGATGATTGTCATATTTGAACGCAAGGCGCCGGCATTATTCAATGCTTCAAAAGCCATTCCACCAGTCATGGCACCATCACCAATCACAGCAATTACCTGACGGTTATTACGTCTCACATCGTCAGACACAGACATTCCCAAAGCAGCAGATATACTAGTCGATGAATGTCCTACACCAAATGGATCGTATTCTGATTCTGAGCGAGTAGGAAAACCGGATAAACCATTCATTTTCCGATTCGTATGAAATGTTGATTTTCTTCCAGTAAGAATTTTATGAGCATAGGCCTGATGACCAACGTCCCAAACAATTAAATCTTTCGGTGTATTCAAAACATAATGCAGGGCAACCGTTAACTCAACAACTCCAAGACTTGCACCAAAATGCCCGGGGTTACAAGAAACTTCATCAATAATAAATTGTCTAAGCTCGTCACACAAAGGAAGTAATTCCTGCAAACTGAGTTTTTTCAAGTCATCAGGGGAATTTATTTTCGACAATAATGGGCCTGCATTTGCTGCCATACACTTTGTTTATTTAATACAAAAGTAAGAAAATCCTTTCATCTTCGACTCATTAACAAAAGGCTGTAGATAAAAACTTGAAAAAAAAGCAGAAAATCTCAATTTCTTATGTATTTTTGAGTAAACTTAAATCATAATTATGATGCAAACGAAACGAATCAACATTATAGTATCTGCAATCATCATCGGGCTTGCAGTTTCTTGTGTCCCTGCTAGCAAATTCGAACAAGTACAGGACAAAAAAGAACGTTGTGAAACTGAACGGGACAACATAAAAGCGGAAAACGAGGAGTTACAAACGGAAAACAAAGAGCTTCTTTCCGAAAAAGACCGGCTCGCAGAAACCAACTCCGCATTGGTCAGAGACACTTCAATTAAAGGAAATGCATACCGCACATTGACAGTTCAATACGATAAAATTAATGAACTGTACAATACTTTACTTGAAAACTCAGACCGTTTACGTCAAGGTGCAGATGCTGAAGCCCAAAAAACCTTATCATTATTACAAGAAACGCGAAATGAACTGCAGCGCAAAGAAGACGAGCTTCGCAAGCTGGAAGCCAGCTTGAATAAAGAGCGTGCAAATCTCGAAGCGTTAAGCACTCAGCTGGAAATTAAAGAAGCTGAAATTAATCGAAAAAATGCACAGGTTCAGGAATTGCAATCGGTTTTAAACCGAAAAGACTCTGTTGTCAATGCATTACGCCAAAAAGTATCAAATGCCCTCCTCGGTTTTGAAGGCGATGGACTTACCGTTACCAAGAAAAACGGAAAAGTTTATGTTTCTCTTGAAGAACAATTATTATTCAAATCCGGACAGTGGTCTGTTGACCCGAAAGGGAAAGAAGCACTGAAAAAACTTGCAACCTTATTGGTGCAAAACCCAGATATTAATGTGATGATTGAAGGTCATACCGATGATGTTCCTTTCAGTGGAAGAAGCGGTATTGAAGACAATTGGGATTTGAGTGTAAAACGGGCAACTTCAATTGTGAAGATTTTGCTTGAAAATAAAAACTTGGATCCTACCCGATTAATTGCATCAGGACGTGGCGAACACCTCCCGATTGATCCGGCAAAAACACCCGAAGCAAGACGTAAAAATCGTCGTACCGAAATTATTTTAACTCCAAAACTCGACGAGCTGTTTGAACTCTTGGAAGCCAATTAAAATGTGGTTTACACTAACACCTAAACGGATTTTAAATTATTTTGCAATCAATATAAGCTACCTGTTAAGCCGTTTAACAGGTAGCCTTATTTTATGGGGCAAACCATACAGCTTAAGCATTGAAAGCGCAGGCACCTGTCAGCTCTCCTGCCCCGAATGCCCTCTGGGAAATAAAACAAACTACAGCAGAGTATTAATGCCGGAAGCTTTATTCAATAAAATAATTGATGAATGCAAAACTCACGTAATGGTCTTGTCATTGTATTTTCAAGGGGAAGCATTTTTAAATCCACAGATTTTTGCATTTATTAAAACCGCTCGAAAATCAAAAATCTACACAATCGCCTCAAGCAATGCTAATTTCAAAACTGAAAACTGGGCAAAACAGCTATTGGATTCAGGTCTCAACGAACTTATCATTTCGCTTGACGGAACAAATCAAAAAACCTATGGAACCTACCGGCAAGGAGGTGATTATTCGCTAGTGATAAAGAACCTGCAAGCATTATCAGAGCTCAAAAAATCAAAACGCTATCACACAAAAATAAAAATACAATTTCTTGTGATGCAACATAATGAGCATGAAATTTTTAAGATGAAAAATTTAGCAAAATCGCTGGGATTTCCATTATTGCTGAAAAGCATACAATTGCAAAATCCAAAAACCGACACTCACCTGCTCCCTCAAAAGGATGCATACCGACGATATAAAAAAACAGCAAGTGATTTTGCAATAAAAAATAAATTGAAAAATCATTGCAAACGACTATTTCGAAACCCAGTGATTACCTCAAACGGAGATGTGCGTCCCTGTTGTTTTGATAAAGCAGGGAAATATAGCATGGGAAATATCACTCAAACCTCTTTTGGGATAATTTGGAAATCACACAAATACAAAGCTTTCCGAACGAAAGTTTTTAGTGAGAGAAAAAAGGTCGATATTTGCACAAATTGTACAGAAGGAACACGAAATATTTATGTCTGATTTATATTTATCCATAGGAGGCAATCTTGGAAATCGCGCAGAAAACCTATCAGCCTGTAGAAAAAGTATTCGCGAGCAAATTGGTGATATCATGAAAGCCTCTTCAATTTATGAAAGCGAATCCTGGGGCTTTTCGCATCCAAGAGATTTTTATAATCAGGTGTTACATGTAAAAACAAATTTGAATGTAGGAGTCGTTTTACAAAAAATTCAAAGGATAGAAACCGAGCTTGGCCGCATTCGCAGTGAGAAAAAAGCACAAACCTATGAAGGTCGTGCAATTGATATTGACATCCTCTTACTTGACAAACTTGTGGTGCAAGATAAAAGCCTTCAAATTCCGCATCCTCACATGCTGAATCGAAATTTTGTGATGATCCCGATGGTTGAAATTGCCGAAACCATAATTCATCCGATATTACAAAAATCCATGAAAGAACTATTGGCTGATTGTCCAGACAAAGGAAAAATTAACCAAGTATCAACGGAAGAAACGCAGACAGATGAATAAAGACGAATATTTCATGAAAATTGCCTTACAAGAGGCAGCACTTGCAGCAGAAAAGCATGAAGTCCCGATTGGTGCAGTAATTGTTTGCAGCGATCAAATCATTGCGAAAGCGCACAATCAAACCGAAATGCTGAATGATATTACGGCGCATGCTGAAATGTTGGCATTAACTGCTGCCATGGAAGCAATGAGCAGTAAATATCTTCCTGATTGCTGCCTGTATGTCACCTTAGAACCATGTGTTATGTGCTCCGGGGCAATCGGATTAAGCCAAATAAAAAGGGTTGTATATGCTGCAAAAGATTCAAAACGCGGCTATACCCGTTGTCAAATTCCCATTTTTCACAAGCAGACAGAAGTCATACGAGGTGTCTGTGAACAAGAAGCAGTTCAAATATTGCAAACTTTTTTTAAAGCCAGACGATAAACTAAGCCGGTACAATTTTCACCAACTCAATTCGCGTGTCAGATGCTTTAAGTATTTGATAGGTGTTTAAATCGTCTTCGATATCGGTGATTACTTCTCCTTGTTTCGGGAAATTTCCGTAATGACTCAGGATATATCCGGCAAGGGTTTCATATTCCTCTGATTCCAACAGCTCCAACTCATATTTTTCATTAATATGGTCAATTTCCATCTTTCCAGAAAACAAATAAGAACCGTCAGATAATCGTTTCGCCACTAAATCTTCTATATCATGTTCATCCTCAATTTCTCCAAAAATCTCTTCAAGAATATCTTCAAAGGAAACGATACCGCTGGTTCCACCGAATTCGTCCACAACAACAGCAATACTGCGTTTTTCCTGAATAAAGGTTTCTAAAAGGTTTTGGGCCGCCATTGTTTCGGGAACAAATGGTGCTTTTCGCATCATGGGCTTGATGGATTTGGGAGACTTAAATAAGTCCAACGAACTGACGTAACCGACAATTTGATCAATGCTGTCCTGAAAAATAAAAATCTTAGAGTATCCGGTTTCCACAAACAAATCAGTAAGTTCCTCTATGCCTGTATCCTGCTCTACAGCAATAATATCCGTACGCGGGATCATGCATTCACGAAGTTTGACACTACTGAAGTCAAGCGCATTTTGAAATATTTTCAGTTCATTATCAAGATCATCATCCTGATTGACGTGTTCATAATTTTCGCTCAGGATATCATCTAAATCCATTTTGCTAATCACATTCCTATTTTTTTCACGTGACAAATCCACTCCAAGAAATATCCTCGAAAGCCAATGTGCAAGATGTAAAGAGAAAATAACGAAAGGATAAAATAAATAATAGAAAAAAGCGGTTGGAACCGCAAAAGCACGCAAAAGTGAATTACTGACAATGCGAAATAGGGTTTTTGGAAGAAACTCGGCAGTAATTAAAATAATGATTGTAGAGATTAGCATTTGAATTAACAAAATAAAGAATTCATAATTCCCAACGATATTAATAATCACTGGTTCTAGAATTTTGGCCATATAAATTCCGTAAACAACCAGAGCAATATTGTTACCGATCAGCATAGTACTAATAAACTGATTCGGATTTTCGGTAAAGGTTTTCAATAGCCTTGAGGTGAGATTCTTTTGCTTTTTCGTAATCTCTAAACGAATTTTATTTGATGAAATAAAGGCAATCTCCATCCCAGAGAAAAAAGCTGATAAAATTATTGCCGACAATATAAAAGGTAGGTCTTCCATTACTACGATTGATTTCGCCTATTTTTTTTACGGTTATTATATCGAAGTAAAAACATCAAGAAACATAGGATTGCAATCACAAAATACACCCATGCCATCCAATCAAATTCGGGCTTAATTTTCAGCACCCGAAAGCCTGCGAAAGCGGTAAATGCGCCCATCAGCAGCCAAAGGATTTCAATAATAATAAAAACTACTTTACTCGTCTTCTTCTGCATATTCTTCATCTTTAATCGTAACCTCTCCAACCGGATTATTAATAACCCATGAATTGAAATCCTGATCTGATTCAAAGCCTGTTCCGAAAAACACTTCATCCTGCGTAGTAATACGCACAAACTTCTCAGAGTAGATTATTTCTTTTTTCATGTCCCAGTTAAGGTGTTCAGTATTTAGTTTTTCTTCTTTTACGAGATTTTCTGCAACCACGTTACGTTTGGCCTCCCATAATTCATCCTCAACATAAAACACAGCATATTCAGATTTTATTCTGGAAACCACCTCGCCATTTTCAATGAATTGCACGAAAATTCCTTCCGGATACTCATCATAAACCTCTTCTTCATTTTCAAATCGCTGCATAATATTAGCATCCATAAGAATACGCACTTTCCCGGAGTCTGTTATTTCTGTATGCATATCAATCACTTTGAGGGCAGGCAATTCCGAATCGAAAGTAATTTGTTTTACTTCCTGTAAATCATTTTTACAGGAAAACAAAATCATGCTTCCTGCTAAAAATAACAGGAAGCATGAAAGAAAATTAAATTTTATTTTAAAATGTGTCTTTGTTTTCAATGCTGCTTATTCATTAAACCTTACTGTAGTTGTTTCACCAATCCAACAATTGATTTCATATTTTTGTCCTTCAGTAATTCCATAGAAAAACGCATCATCTTTTTTCGGGAATCTTGCCGAATATTTTGCAATCATAGGATTCAGTTCTTCTGCCATTTCCGGTGATGCACTTCGCGCTTGTAAGAGTTTATCAACAATTGCCCAATTTACAGCACGTTTTTCGAAATCATTTTCGCCACAATCTTTAGCAATTTTAGCATAAATCTGAGCAATTAGTTTATATGCTTTCCCATAATTAGCATCTGCAACAATTGCTTTTTGCGCATAAGTTTTTGCAGTTGAATACTGATCCATTTGATTGAAATAGAGTAATCCCATTTCAAAATACAAATCTGCTTTTTTGGACTCATCCACTTGCAGCTCAATGGCTTCTTTATAATAAGATTCTGCTTTTTCTGACTGATTATTTTTAAAGAAGTACTGCGCAAGAATATGTGCAGTGCTTGCAGTTTTATCATTTTCATAAAGTTTTTCAGACACTTTGGCATACAATTCGGCAGAGAAACATTTTTCTCTCTCCATCATACCTTGTATGATTTTAAGCAGTTTTTCATTATTCGGACTTGCTTCAAACATTGGAGTAAATATCTCGACCATTTTCTCACAATCCAAAACACCTGTATTAATAATCATGCCATCAATTTGCTCTTTTGCTTTTTCAGCAGCCGCTTGCCCAGCGTCGATTTGAGTTCCAAGAATATCAACAAGTTGCGCATAAATTTCAATGAGTTCACCACCTTCAATCACTTTGTTTTTATAAAGAATGGTAGATAATTGCATATATCTTCCAATGGTGTTCACCTCAGCCATGATGGTATCCAATTCAATTGCTTCTTGAAACAAACGAAATGCCTGCATTGCTTTTCCCGAACGGTATTGCATAATTTCAATTGCTTTGCGTCCTTTGTTTTTTCCTTCCTCACCAAAATACTCACTTCGTTGATCATAAATCAGGAGTAAGGTGTCAATGTATGCTTCTTTTTCATCGCCTTCAGCATTTTTAATCATATATTCAAGGATATTTGGTCCCTGAATATAAAGATTTTTAGTGGATTGGGGACAAAACTTAAAACACCAGCTCCATGCAGCATAGGCATCTTTAAAATTGTCCTGATTATAAAACTGGTCATATGTTGATAACTGAGCCCTGCATTTGTCGGGGTTGTCACCAAACTTTGCTTCTTCATCCTGTGCGTTAGCAATGCTGCCTGTCAGGAATATTGCCATCAAAATAAATAATACTTTCGCTTTCATCTTTAATCAAATTTTCGTTTAATGAACCATATATCAGATAATGAAAAATTCATTCCAACCACTAAATATTGTTCTCTCACCAAGTTATTTTGCAGTGATCCGCGCTGTCCCAGTTCGAGTGATAAATTAAATGTTGTATTAGAACGTTTCAGTGGTAAGCCTAGTCCAAAACTTATGCCAAAGTCATCAATCTGGGTATCTCCCTGATTAAACTGCAGATAAGTATTGTTATAATATGCACCTCCACGATATCTCACTTTCTTCCAATATTTCAATCCCGGTGAATTTTTCCCGTCTGGTGTCCATTCAACTCCGAGACTAACACGTTGACTGAGTCCAAGTGAATCCGTTTCCCCAAACATTTGAGCGTTTGTCCAATCCTGCAAATAAAAATCGGCAGCGAGTATTAGTTTATCCGAATGCTCATAGGCCACTCCGGCACCAACGCTCATTGGCAAAGTCACAGTTCCTTCTTGGTCTCCTTGAAATAATAACGTATCAATCACAGCACTGCTGCTTATACTCAATGCATTTGTCACAAGTAAATCTTGTTTTGCATTCAATTCGCTGTTATTTTCCCACATCAATCCCAATGTCAAGTTATTGTCATCATTCAACTGCCAGTCATACTGTAATCCTAGGCTCAGATAAAAATCGCTAAAATACATAGAATTTTTCTCTGTAACATTTACCATTCCAGGATCGTCACGAGAAAAAGTCACGGCATTTGTTCGATGAATACTACCAAACAAATAATTGACATTAACACCTAATGACAATGATTTATTCAGTTTAAAACTACTTCCAAAATACGCTTGATTCATTCCTCCGGAACCGGCATAATGATAATTTGCTTCTAATCCTTGAAATGATTCTGTTGACATTAAATCGTAGCCAACATTTGAGTATGGCAACAACCCAAATGAAGCTCCCCACCAATTAGTGACAGGAAAACCAAAACTCAAATAATCCAAATTAAAATCATTTAAAACTGCATTTTGATTTTCGGATTCCATGCGTTTTAAGGCAGCAGTTAATCCGACTTCCATTACGAAGTTCAAACTATCAATTGCCGAATAAGATGCCGGGTTAGCGACATACAATTTATTGGTTGATCGCAAGGCGAGCGATGTTCCGCCCATTGCCTTACTGTCTCCAAAATTTCGCGACAGCAAATCACCAACACCATAACGCGTATAAGGTGACCCGATACGATCCTGTGCAAAAGCAGATCCAACACAAGCGAGTGCAAGAAAAGCAAAAAACCATCTAATTAATTTCTGCATAATATTTCAAAATTCGATTCAAACCAATAACTACCAAATCCGGCTGTGCAAAGATGCTATTTTTTAAGTTTTTAACAAAAAAATCTACATCGCCGCCGGTAAAAACAGGCAAAATACCGGGATATTCTAATGAATATCTCTCAATATAAGCCTTTACCTCAAACAAAATCCCCATCTGCACACCATTTATAATGGAGTCTGTTGTTTTATTTCCTAACGGGGAATTATTTTCAGCAGGCTTTAATAACGGTAAATGTTCTGTAAAATTATGCAGTGATTGAAATCGCAGATTTAAGCCCGGAGAAATGTTACCGCCCATCATTCCATGTTCATGAGAAAGTAAATCGATTGTCAATGCTGTACCGGCATCAAAAACGAGGCAATCCTTGCCGGGATAAAGCACTGATGCCCCAACACAAGCAGCTTTTCGATCTAAGCCAAGAGACTTTGGGGTTTCATGATGCAATTGTAGCGGAATTGGAGTTTCGCTATCCATGAGAATAAAATGTTGACTTCGCTGAATTAGCGCCTTCTTAATTTCAGTCAGTATCTTCCCTGAAGCAGATACAAGAATATGATAAAACTTTTGTTGCGATACAATTTTAGGCAATTGCGGATTTGTTGAATCTGAAAAACATTTTCCGACCAATTCATCCTCAAAAAACCAGACAAATTTTGTACGAGAATTCCCAATATCGACAATTAAATTCATATGCAAATGTATGTTAAGATTTTGAAAATAAGCAAAAGGGATTAAATATAATGAAAGAGTCATGCAAAATGTGATAAAATTATTATCTTCGTGCCCTAATAAATATATTAACAAACAAAAGATAGAAGAATGGCGGTTTTACAAAACATTCGAAACAGAGCAGGAGTACTGATTATCATCTTTGTAGGTGTTGCACTGTTTTTATTTATCATTGATCCTTCAACTTTTAAGGGCTTGTTCAACAAACCAGAAACGAATATTGCCAAAATTAATGGCGAAAAAGTTTCAATGGTTGAATACAAAGAACGACTTAACGAGGTTAAGCGATTTGTGATGGAGGCGCAACAAACCAAGACTCTTGATGCAGAAACAGAGCAACAACTCCGAGATCAGGTTTGGCAGGAAGTTATAAACGACTATCTGTTATTCCAGCATTTTGAAGATGATGGTATCGCAGTCAGTGAATCAGAAATGGAAGATATGCTATACGGAGCACATATCCACCCGATTATTAAGCAAAATTTTGGTGATCCACAAACCGGGATGATTGACACAAATTATGTTCGTCAGTTTTTTGAAACCGGAGAAATGGATCAACGTTTTGTGGTTATAACGGATTATCTTAAATCACAAATCCGACAAAACAGAAAACTCACGAAATACACAACTTTACTGAGTCAGGGTATGTACACTCCTACAGCACTTGCTAAGGCTGACTACTTAAACTCTGAAACAAAAGTTAACTTTGCGTACATCGCATTGAATTTCAAAGAAATTAAAGATGAATCCGTTGAAATCAGTGATGCCGATTTAAAAAGCTATTACGAAGCACATCCTTACAGATTCCAAAGTGATGAACGTGCTCGCGAAATTGATTATGTTGTATTCGACATCACTCCGAATGCAGAAGACAGTGCAATAGTCGAAAAGCAAATGGAAACATTGCATGAAAACTTCAAGGATTTTGAAAACGCACAAGAATTTGCAAAAATTCACTCAGAAGAAGTATTACAAAAACCATTTTTTGCAAAAGGCGAGGTTCCCGCAGGATATGGAGAAGCTGTATTTGCAGAAGAAGAACCTGGGTTTTTATCTGATATCTTTACTCAAGACACAAGTTATATGATGTTTAAAGTGGCTGATTTCCGGATTATTCCGGATTCTGTGAAAGCACGTCATATTTTGATTGAGCCCAATGAAAACCGCTCCTATCAACAAGCCTATTTATTTCTGGATAGCATAAAACAAGAAATTGATGCCGGCGCTGATTTTGCAGAAATGGCAAGAATTCATAGCAATGGACCAAGTTCAGTTAAAGGTGGTGATTTAGGTTGGTTTACAGAAGGAGCTATGGTTCCTCAATTTGATGATGCGTGTTTTTATGGCAAAGCTGGCGACATGCCACTTGTAGCGACTGAATTTGGAGTTCACTTGATTGACATACAGGAACAAAGTGACGGAGAACGCGTAGCAGAATTGGCAATTGTGAAAAAGAAAATTGATGCCAGCACTGACACATATAATAAGGTGTATTCTAAAGCCAGTAAGTTTGCCTCATTAAATAATACAGCTGAATCTTTTGACAAAGCGATAGTAGAACAAGGACTTGTTAAACGCATTGCTAGTAACATGCTGGAAAATGACCAAGAAATCCCTGGATTGAAAGACAGCCGAATACTTATTAAATGGGCTTTCAACGAAGACAAAGGAAGTGTTTCACAAGCAGAAGAAATCCGTTCAGAAAATTGCTTTGTCGTTGCAAAACTCACACAAGTAAGAGAAGAAGGATTAATTGATTTTGAATATGTTAAGTCTGAAATTGAGCCAATTGTATTGAAAAAGAAGAAAGCTGCAATGCAAATTGAAAAAGCTGAAGCTGCATTAAAACAATACAACGACTTAAAAGCAATTGCCGGTAACTTATCCAAGACTGTTGATACTGCCAAAAATATTGCCTTTAATTCATTTTCCGTTCCTCGCTTAGGAATTGAACCAGAATTGATTGCAAAAGCAACTTCCAGTGAACCAAACACAGGAATAGTTGGACCGATTGAGGGCAATAACGGAGTTTATGTTTTTAGCGTTTTCAATAAAACAGAAGCGCCTGAAGTTGAAAACTACGAAACACAGCGAGCAAAAATTTCAAGCACACAGAAAAATCGTGTAAATTATGAAATGATGGAAGCTTTAATGAAAGCATCTGACATTACCGATAATCGCTCAAAATTCTTTTAATAGAAAGTAATAAAACTAATAATATGAAAGCCGGATGTAATTTACATTCGGCTTTTTCTTTTTTGAAGAACCCATTAGGAAACGCATTTCTCGAATAAAGGGCTTCTTTAACAAGCTAGATTATTCATGAGTCTTTCTTACAAAGCGCATTGAATAATTCGGGTTAATCAATGTCGTATAATACCAATTGTGTTTCAAAATGATTGATAAAGAAATTTTGAAACTACAATGGTTAATGCCGATATTACTGAAAAACAAGCATACAGAACGAAGTGAAAGTATGCGCCATTTTGATGTTTAATCGGTATAATAAGATAAAAAATGGTCGATGCCAAGCGGCACCGACCATTTAAAACTCATTTAAATAGGATTTTATCGAATGAGATTGAATTTTCTGATTCCAACACCGTCATCACCGGAAATTCGAACAACATAAGTTCCTTCAGCTAGCTCACCGAGGTGAATTAACACTTTGTAATTAGCATTGTCAACTGTTTTAACCAAACTACCAAGCATATCAAATATTTCAATTTTAGCATTTTCAATATTTTCAATATACAATACACCTTTAGCAGGATTTGGATAAATCATAAAATCATTCCATACATTTTCATTCTGAACCGAAAGATTAAAATCGAAGTTCAAATTAAACACAGGTACTTGATCCGTAAAATTTGATATTGTGTAAAGGTCAGAACCAAAAGAGCTACCATTAATAACCCACTGTGTTGACCATCCTTCAGTAGGGACTTCTTCTGTACCAAATAAAACATATTCTGAATTAGCGGGATCATCATGTACCATTACTGACAATCTAACATTCACAAAATTTGTTGCATTTTTAACAATATATATAGGGTCCGAGAATGTTAAATTAATCATTGAATTCAAATCAGCTTCATCAATAACAAATAAGGGAGTTCCTCCGATTACTACCCATTCATTGATATCGGTATCATAAAAAGAAATATTTGCATTTAATGCATGTCCTGCTGTGGAGGATTCGTGAATAAATAAATCAACTGATGTGATCTCAGCAAAGTCACCGGTTTCAACAGCCTCGGGGAACATGATGTCATATCCTACAATGACTTCATCACCGGCAGCTCCACCTGTCCAAATTGTAGGACCAACATAATCGTCAATTTGTTTTCCTGGAGCGCGTGAATATATCCCATCTGTTGCTTCGAGGCTAACCGTTTTTGTGTTATTTGCTATTACCTGATCTTCCTGCCCTTCAATACTTAAATCATACACAATTGAATATTCTCCAAGCGTAAAACTTTCAAGAGAGAAAAGGGTTTCATCTGTCCAACCAATGTCTAAAGTATCAGTTGCTCCGGATGCTAAAGCTTCTTCTGTTGTTACAACTTGAGAATACACTTCATTTTCATCAGGATCCAATACTTTTACTTCACAATTAACAATAGCTTCTTCAAGTCCAAAATTAAACACAACTGCATTAAACAACATAATTGTATTGTGCTCATCAAGTACCGGTTTGGGAATTCGCGCAAAATGACCGCTTAAATGATAGTTTCCTCCATTGGAGTAATGTGGATCATCCACAAAATTAAAATTCACAGCAACATCTTTTAATTGAGCATCATAGGTGGGTTGTGAGAATACTTCAACATTATCAATCATAGTCTGAGCGGCATCCTCTCCCACATACTGAAAAGCAATTTTGGCGGTTTCCCCCACATAATCAGAAAGATTTACAAGCACTTCCTTCCATGTGTAACTCTCAAGCTCATCAATATCATGTTCATTCAAAAGTTGGATCCAAGTTGCGCCATCATCTGTCGTGATTTTGATATTAAAATCAGCGTTATCATTGGGATCGATAAACCAATAGACACTGGTATAAAGATTAAAACGCAGATAGGCATTTTCAGGAACAACAATTTCCGGAGTAATTAACCATTCATCTTGCGGACGTGCAACCGCATCTCCGTCGTCATATAAAACAGTTGCTGCTTCGTTAAATGGTTCATCCATTATTGATTGATGCCAATGTTGGGTTCCTTGGGATTCTTCACCATCAATAATTGTCCAATCAGCAGGAGGCCAAGTTTCAAAATTTTCACTTAGCACAGTTGAACGGGTTTTGTTTAACGTTACAAATTCTCCTTTTGTGGAATTTGATTGTTTTTCACTTTTAATTTGTGTTGCAACCTGCTGTTGTGCAAAAAGGCTTACAACCATCATTAAAGCAATTACGCTTAGAGTAATTTTTTTCATCATCATATAAACTTTTAGTTATTAATTCGTATGCCTTAATAACACGAGTGTTTACTGAGTGATGCGCGTAATTTTCTTAATAATGTTTAATGAAATGTTAAAAAAAAAGCTGAGTCCATTGGACTCAGCTTTTAAATATTTATGAAATCAATAATTATCTCACGAGATTAATTTTTCTTGTACCAACACCTTGTTCAGCTGTAACGCGAACAACATAAGTACCTTCAGCGTAATTGCTCAAATTAATGTTAGCAACAAAGTCAGCATTATTAACAAGTGCAATACGCTCACCTAACATATTGAATACTTCAATTGTAGCATCTTTCACATTTTCAATTTTCACCATACCGCTTGTTGGGTTTGGATACACTTCAAAATTAGTGAATGAGTTTTGTGCCACAGAAATATCACTTGATACAAGTTCGAGTTGGATTACAGGTACTTGATCTCCACCGTAATAATACCAAGTATCATCAATCATGAAATACATCCAAGTTTCGAAACCACTAGTTGGAACAGTTCCATCAATACCAAAACGGAAAGTATTTCCGGCTGGATAATATTCAACAGCAGCAAGCACTTCAACAAAACCATCAACAGGCTCTACAGTGAAAGGATCCGGTAATGTAATTTCATGCATCGTACCTATATCACTTTCATCATCAATGGTAATGATACCGGAAGAAATTGATTCAACCCATGCAGCAGCAGCTTCGTCCCACATCATAAGTTTGAAAACAAAACTAGTACCAACTTCAGTCATTGAGGAAATATAAACTTTTCCTTTGGTAATTGTATCTTGGTTAAAGAATGGATAAACCACACCAACAAGGTCTCCGTCTTGTCCACCATCTGTATAGTTATCAGTTGACCAACTACCGGTAACCACACCTCTGTCGCGACTGTAAAGGTTATCAGTAATTTCAGTTTCATAAACGATTGTGTTATCAGCAGGATTTTCCTCTGTGATACCATCCTCAGAAGCTTCAAAAGTCCATGTATAAATACCTTTTATGGCATCAGCAAGGTTCAATTCCGTATCAATCATAGAAATTGTATCGTTTGCTTCTGTTATTAAGCTACCTTCGTAAGTAGCTGAATTCGTAAATACTTCAGTACTTTCAGGATCAGTAACAGTAATTGAAAGCGTAGGAGTTGCATCGATTGAACCAATGTTTTTCACAACACCATCAAATACCATATAAGCATCAGGGCTTGTAATCTGACGTTGTGGAATCATTCCGTAAAAACCACTGTATCCGTAATATTCACCCATTGAATATTGAACAGTGTCAACATAATGTGGATACTGGAAGAAGTTAACACGTGCATCAGAAAGTTTCAGGTCATGGTCAGGAGCGACGAAGAATTTCACATCATCAACCATCCAAGCATAATCCCATTCACCAATGTAACGGAAACGGAAATGCACAGTGGCTGCATTACCTGCAATAGTTGAAATGTTAACAGTAATTAATTCAGGGTTTGCACTTGCTGAGTTTAATTCAACATTTTCATGTACCTGAAATTGCTCCCAAGTTGTACCATCAGTACTTACTTCAACATAACAATTCCCGTGAAACATACGGTAATAAGATTCAAATGAAACAGCGACAGCATCATAAGCAGTACAGTCAATTGTTCCATCATAGACTAGTTTTGAATCCTGAGATCCAACTTCAACACCGATTGCATCAGAATCATACATTGCAAATCCATTGGCAGCAGTAGTAGATTCAATTGCTCCCATTCCTTCTGAATAAGAACCTGCAGGACCTACAGTATCAATAACCCAAGGACCATCGTTTGCATTTCCCTCGTCATATTCAGTAAGCCAGATACCAGCATCTGAGAAATCATCTTCCCAAATAATTGTAAGTTCACGAGTTTGTTCTACATCACCTTTCGTTTGGATAAAGTGCTGTGTACGTTTTTCCATAAGCGACTGTCCAAATACGACAGCAGCCATAAGCATAATGCTCATTAACATTGTAAATTTTTTCATAGACATTTAATTTTTGGTTACACCTAATTTTATTTCAGACTGCAATTTAACAAATTTTTAAGTAATAACATAAAAAAAGTGCGATTTCGCAATAATTTTATTGTCTTGAGCATAAAATATGTTGAATAATTATATTATTTTTGATGTCTAAAATGGAGGGTTATGTACAACGATAAGTTTTATCTTGAAATTCTGAAAAATAAAAACTCTGTTTTTTCTGACTTGAGTGATACTGACAAAGAGACTTTATTTAATCACCATTCCTGCAATCGGTATAAGAAAGGAGAAATAATTTTCAAGGAGGGCAACCGCCCGACTGCTTTGATATGCTTGGTTGAAGGTAAGGTTAAAATTTTCAAAGAAGGTGTGGGCGGCAGAGAACAAATTGTCAGACTTGCAAGACCAGGAGGATTTATTGGTTACAGAGCCTTGTTTGCAAAAGAAAATTATCTGGCTTCAGCAATTGCAATTGAAGAATCTATTGTTTGTTCCATTGACAAGGAAGATTTATATCACATTATGGAAAACAATGTTCAGATTTGTTTGAAAATTCTCCAAATGACAGCAACTGAACTCGGGATGTCAAATACTCGCACTGTCAGCTTAACACAAAAACACATCCGTGGGCGGCTTGCCGAATCCTTGCTGTTTTTAATTGAAACATACAGCTTTGAGGATGATAACTCCACAATAAAAGCATATTTATCCAGGGAAGATATTGCGAACTTGTCGAATATGACAACCAGCAATGCGATTCGAACCTTAAGCACTTTCGCCGGAGAAAAAGTCATTTCTCTGGATGGTCGCAGAATTAAAATTTTAAATCTTTCTAAACTCAGAAAAATTTCAGAACTAGGTTAGTGTCTGTCCATACTGTCCGATTTCATCGTTATGCTCGTATTTAAAACAGTCATCCGCCAGCCGGCGAACTCCTTGATTTTAAATACTTCACAAGCCTCGAACTCGAACATTTTGAACCAGACACTGACTCTATGGACAGCCACTAGGTTAGTGCTAACTCGCAGACAAAATTTTCTTTACATTTTCTGCAATTGCTTTTCCGTCGGCTTTTCCAGCTAACTTTTTATTTGCAATGCCCATTACTTTACCCATGTCTTGCATTCCTGATGCGCCAATTTCTCGGATAATCTGCTGAACTGCCACATATAACGTGTCGTTAGACATCATTTCAGGTAAATATTTCTCTATCACTTCAGCTTCGGCAAGCTCTTGTGCTGCAAGCTCTTCTCGATTTTGTTGCTGGTAGATTTCTGCCGATTCTTTGCGTTGTTTGTGTAATTTTTGCAACAGCTTCATTTCTCCAGCCTCATCCAGCGGTTTTGCATTTTTATCCGTATCGTGCAGCAAAATTGCGGATTTAATTGCTCGTAAAGTTGAAAGTGTAATGGTGTTCTTTTCACGCATTGCATCTTTCATATCATTCATTATTTTTTCTTTCAGGCTCATAATTTAATCATTTTTAGGTTTTGATGAACGTTGATATGCAGGTTTCCCTTCCAAATCATCTAACTGATCATCATCATGCAATTCATCCACATTCCGAAAACGTGAGTATTTATTTTCGTTTTCTGTAGGCGACACATCACTATCCGGCTCAGGAAATAATACGCCTTGTTTGGCAGCTGTTCCGGTTGGATTCTCAGTTCCTTTATTTCCTTTTCCGCTGTCTTTAATCACTTTTTGCGTGCGCGTATTTTCATACAATCCGCTTTGCATTTCAAATCCGGTTGCAATAATGGTCACATTAATTTCATCTTCAAGCCGTTGGTCAGGACCGGTTCCCCAGATAATATTTGAAGATTCGCCAACGGCATCTTCCACATATTTTGTAATGACATCAACTTCATCCATGGTGAGTTCCTTATTTCCGAATGTCATATTCAACAAAATATCACGCGCTCCTTTTATGTCATTATCGTTCAACAATGGCGATGTTAATGCTTCTTTAATGGCATTGATTGCTCGGTCTTCTCCATCGGCAACGGCTGAACCCATCAAAGCGACACCGCTTTCTTTCATGACTGTTTTCACATCTTCGAAATCCACGTTGATGTATCCGTGAACGGTAATGATTTCAGCAATTCCACGGGCAGCGGTCAACAAGACATTATCAGCACGTTTAAAGGCAGTTGAAACGCCCTCAACTCCGTAAATCACTTTGAGTCGTTCATTATTGATAATGAGCAAACTATCCACATAAGGGCGCATTTCTTCTATGCCGTCTTTTGCATTTTGCACACGCTTGTTTCCTTCAAATTTAAAAGGAATAGTGACAATTGCAACGGTAAGAATTCCGCGCTCCTTTGCCGCTTTTGCAATGATTGGTGCAGCTCCTGTCCCGGTTCCTCCTCCCATTCCGGAAGTAATGAAAACCATCTTGGTATTACTGTCCAGAATTTCCTCAATTTCTTTCAGACTCTCAATGGCGGCTTCACGCCCTTGTTCTGGTCTATTTCCGGCACCAAGTCCTTCGGTGAGGGTTTTCCCTAGTTGCACTTTTATCGGTACCGGGCTGTCTTTCAGTGCTTGCAAATCAGTATTGCAAACGACAAAATCCACATCACGGATACCTTCACGGTACATTTGATTGACAGCGTTGCTCCCGCCGCCACCAACTCCTATTACCTTGATAATGGAGTTCTGTGTATTTTCAAATTCAAAAGCATATTCAGTCATGATCGTATCGATTTATTCGTTATCAAAATTGTCGTCTTCTTCGAGTGACTTCACAATGGTATTTTTGATTTTTTCAAAGAATTTTCCACGTTTTGGTTTCTGTTTCGGACTTTTCGTTTCTTCAGCTTCTTCGATTTCGGTTTCTTCTTGATCCTCAAACAGTAAATCGGGAATGTCTGCTTCGTGTGCTTGCTGTGCCAGAATTTGATCGTACTGAATGATTAATCCGACAGCAGTCGAAAACATGGGCTCATTTACCTCATCGGAAAAAGGTCCGAAAATATGCTCACGCGGATATCCGACAATCACATCAAAACCGGTAATTGCTTTAATAAGTTGAGACAAATTTTTAAGTAAAGCGCCTCCACCTGTGAGCACAATACCGGCACCAAGATTATCAGCATATCCTGACTCTTCAATTTGATATTTAATTGTATAAACAATCTCTTTCATTCGCTCCTGAATGACATAGACTAAGTCGTTTAAGGAAATATCTTTTGCTTCACGCCCTTTAATCCCGGGAACCTGAATTGTGACATCTTTTTGTGTTTTGCTTTGAATGGCGGCTCCATACTGAATTTTCAACTCCTCCGCTTGAGACTCCAACACATGAAATGCCTGCTTAATATCGCTTGTCACAACATTTCCTCCTAAGGGAATAACAGCAGTGTGTTGCAGGGTTTTATTCTGATACACGGCAACATCCGTAGTACCACCGCCAATATCAACGAGTGCCACACCCATTTCTTTCTCGCGCATAGAAAGCACTGCATCTGCGGAAGCGAGCGGCTCAAGAATGAGTTTTTCAACGGATTTGTCAACTCTTCGAACACAATTTTTCAAGTTTTCCATGGAGCTGAGTTTTCCAACCACGAGATGAAATGTGCCCTCCAGCTCTTTTGCGAACCAACCAACCGGATTTTCAACAGTATCTTTAGCATCAATGCGATAATGTTGCGGAATAACGTGCAGAATTGATTCCCCGGCACCGACTTGTGTGTCAAACATGCGATTTTTCAGATACAACATGTCCTGTTCATGGATAATGCCGTCCTTTGCACGAATGGGGATTTTCATTGTGTTTTTGATGGACTTGACGTGTTGTCCGGCGATCCCGACAACCACATTTTCGGTGCTCAGATTAGTCCCTTCTGCCATTTTACTGACAGCAGTACGAATGGAGGAAACGGTCTCTTCAATATTCATTACCAGGCCACGCTTTACTCCATATGAAGGACAAGTTCCCATTCCAAGAATTTCAAAACGACCTTCCGGATTTTTTCGTCCGATGACTGATACGATTTTAGTCGTTCCAATATCTATTGCTCCAAGCAATTTTTGATTTTCAGTATGATTCATAATGCTATACTATTTAGAACAAACAACCTGATTGCTGTATTTTAAATTAATTTCACGATAATTTTTCCAGCCATATTTTGGAAATGCATCCATATATACAGCTTTAAGTTTTTTCATTTTATACGAATAATTTTCGAGTTTTCCAAGTATAATTATTTGGTTACCGACACGCGGCACTAACTCAAATTCATAATTTTTATTGATATAAATCTGCACGAACAAATCCCGCCACAGCTCATCATGATAAATATAATCTGCAAAGTTGATAATTTCCTTCATGGTAAAATCCAATCCGGAGAGTTTAAGTGTGTCATTTCCCTGTCGGAAAGCTTGAACTAGAGTATCCGGCAAATATCCACTAAGCACGGGAACATCAGCGGTATAATCATAGCCCACGGACATTAGCCCCAATTCCGCATCAACATAATAATGCATATTGGTTTGCGTGATAATCCGAAAGACGGGATTGCGCTGCAAAATATCCAAATGAAGCACGCCGTCCATGTCAAGATAAACTTCAGCATTTTTAATGGCTTCATGTGCTTCAATACTGTTTTCAATTTCCAACAAATTAAGCTGCTTGATCGGTTTATTCAACGGATGAACAGAATCCCTGTGCAACAACAGAAACACATCGGTGGTATCCACAAATTCGTGAGTTTTATCAATATTGCACAACACTTGATTACATCTCGTATTCATCCGTTCACGACGAACAAACCCAAGAATCAACAAGAGGTAAAGGATTAAACCAACCCATTTCAAAAGTGCAATTATGAATTTCTTATTCCCCACTATAAACGGCTTTTATTTGTGGTACAAATCGGTCAATATCGCCTGCTCCGAGCGACACAAGTACATCCAAATCCATGCTTTTCAGTTTTGTCAACAATTCTGATTTCTCGACAAAATATTTCTGAGGATTATCCATTTGATCGAAAATCAAATTCGAAGTTACTCCGGAAATCGGCAACTCCCTTGCCGGATAAATCGGCAACAAGATGAGCGCATCAAATTTCGATAGTTCGCATGCAAATGCCGTTGCAAAATCGTTGGTGCGACTGTATAAATGCGGCTGGAAAATTGCCGTCAGCTTTTTCCCTGGAAAAGTATTTCGTAAACTTTCGTAAGTTTTTCGAATTTCTTCAGGATGATGTGCGTAATCATCAATATACACAAAGTCCGGTCGATTCACGATGATTTCAAAACGACGCTTAATTCCGGCAAAACTTTGCAATGCTTTTTTCAAATTTTCTGCATCTAAACCATTCATGAGTGCCATAGCAGAAGCAGCAATGGCATTTTCACAATTCAGCAGACCTGGAACACCCGATTTCAATCCGCAAATTTCTCCATCGGGAGTTTGCAAATCGAACTGATAAAACATTCCGTCAAGGATGAAGTTTTTTCCGTAGAAATCCGCCGCAGTATCATCTAATGCATAATGGAATTGTTTTGCTTTGGTTTTTATCTGTAAGCCTTGCTTAATGACTAGGCAATCTTTATTTGAATCGGCAAATTTCTGAAAGGTGTTGAGCAGTTCTTCATGCGTTCCGTAAATGTCCAAATGATCGGCATCGGTACTTGTAATGATGCTGCAATTAGGAGTTAAATGTAAAAACGAACGGTCAAATTCATCTGCCTCCACTACAAGCTGATTGCTGTTTTCGGCACACACATAATTTGAATTGAAGTTTTTTGATATTCCACCGAGAAACGCATTTGCTTTTGTTTCTGCAAATTGCATCAGCCAAGCGAGCATGGTAGAAACGGTGGTTTTTCCATGTGTTCCGGCAACGGCAAGGGTAAACATATTTCGACTCAGCAAACCTAAGACCTCAGCACGTTTATATATCTGAAATCCCAGATTAATGAGTTCATTTTTTTGTGCATGATTTTTTGGAATTGCCGGAGTGTAAACAAACAAACAGCGTTCGGCATTCAGAAATTTCTGCGGAATTAATTTTGGATCATCCAAATAATGCACTGACATTCCTTCATCAACAAGTTGTTTGGTTAAAGGCGACTCAACACGATCGTAACCGGCAACTTCAACTCCATTGGCATGAAAATATCGCGCAAGAGCACTCATCCCAATGCCTCCGATGCCGAGGAAGTATGCATATTCTATGTTTTTCAGTGCAATCATTTCATTAATTCAGTACAACAAGTTACAATGTCGTCCACTGCATTGGGACGAGCAAGTTTTACCATGTTTTCGGAAAATGCATTTCTGATTTTCTCGTCTTTCAATAAATTAAGTGCTGCCGGAACCAGTTTTTCACGTGCTTCATGATCAGTAATGAGCATAGCGGCATCAATATTTTTAAGCGCCATTGCATTTTTTGTCTGATGATCTTCTGCCACATTCGGTGAGGGCACGAAAACAGTGGGTTTCTGAACAAGACATAATTCAGAAATTGTGCTTGCTCCGGCTCGTGAAATCACAACATCAGCAATTGCATAAGCAAAATCCATTTTATAAATAAACTCCCTGACTTGTATAGATTTTTCAGATTCAGGAACACTTTCTCTAGCCTTTTGATAGCCGGTTTTCCCGGTTTGCCACAAAACCTGAATGCCTGCATTTTTTAATAATTCCCAATCTTTTGCCAAACTGTCGTTAATGGTTTTTGCTCCGAGGCTACCGCCAACTATTAGAAGTACTGGCTTATTCGACTGAAAATTAAAATGTTTCAGGGCTTCCTGTTTTTTATTCTCCACATCACGAATATCCTGCCTTACAGGATTTCCTGTAAAAACTATTTTTTCTTTTGGAAACCAACGATCAAGTTTATCATAAGCAACGCAAATTTTATCGACAGTTTTTGCCAATAATTTATTTGTAATTCCGGGGAAAGAATTCTGCTCTTGTATCAAGGTTGGGATTCCTTTTTTTGAGGCGACTCTGAGTAGCGGTCCACTTGCGTATCCACCAACTCCGACAGCGAGATCTGGATTGAATTTTCTTACAATTTTTCGTGCTTTTACAAGACTTTGGATTAATCGAAATACAAATTTAATGGTGTGCAGCGATAATTTTCGACGCAAGCCGATAACAGGCAGTCCAACGATTTCATAGCCAGCTTTAGGAACTTTTTCCATTTCCATGCGCCCAAGCGCGCCCACAAACAATATTTCAGCATCGGGAAATTTTCCCTTAATCCCATTTGCAATACTAATTGCTGGGTAAATATGTCCCCCGGTACCTCCGCCGGAAATTATGATACGCTTTTGTTTATTCATCATCATTGGTTTTAACTTTGTCAGACGACATTTCCTGCATAATTTCTTGTTTTTGAGTTTCTCTGCTGACGCTGAGTATCAAACCGAAAGCTATTCCGATAAAAATGAGCGATGTTCCTCCCATACTGACAAATGGCAGTGTTTGTCCGGTAACGGGAAGTAAATTTACAGCAACGAGCATATTTGCAAAGGCTTGAAATGTCAACGACATAACTAATCCGGAAACCAAATATGCAGAAAAGCGTCCTTTGGTTTTCCGAATAATATTTACGGAACGAGAAAAAAGAATGACATAAAATAAGGGCACTAATAATCCACCGACAATCAGCCCCCACTCCTCAACAATAATTGCAAAAATAAAATCGGAATACGGATGTGGCAAAATATTTCGTTGCACGGATTTTCCGGGACCTTGCGGAACAATTCCACCGGAGGCAATAGCGACTCTGGCATGATCGGCTTGGAAATTACTTTCATCATCTCCCGAGACAAAACTTTCAATTCTGGCTTTCCATGTATCAACACGACCACTGTTCGGCATTGCCATCATAACCAGCACAAAGAAAGTTCCTGCAAGCAAAGCAACGCCAATCATTCCTAAAATGTATTTTGCTTTAATTTGCGCAACAAACATCATGGCAATGACCACTCCGAAAAGGAGTAATGCTGTTGAGAAATCAGCAGGAAAAATCAATCCACATACGAGAAGTACAGGTATCATAATAATTTTGAATGCAGATTTAAAACCCACGATTTCCTGCTTTCGCTTAGCAAGCAATCGAGCTAAATACATTATGAGGGCAATTTTTGCAAAATCGGATGTCTGGAATGAAAGTCCTCCTGGTAAGGTCAGCCAACGAGATGCACTGTTTAAATTTGTCCCGATAAGCAGGGTTAAAACAAGCAAAATAACAGCAAGGTAATAAATGTATTTTGACAGTTTGCTAAAATACACATAAGGGATTCGATGAATAACATATATCACAACAAATGAAGCGAGGAGTAATACAACATGTTTTATCAGATAAAACGAAGTATTTCCCGCTTGCATTTTATATGCAAGCATTCCAGAAGCTGAATAAACAGCTAAAGTGGAATAAAGGGTCAAAAAGAAAAGGACGACCCAAATTGCAAAATCCCCTTGCAGATATTTGCTTAGACGTTTCATTATAATGCCCTTACTTCTGCTTTAAATTGTTGACCTCTATCCTCATAATTATCGAACAGATCAAAACTTGCGCAAGCCGGGCTAAGTAATACAACTTCACCTTCTTTTGCAAGATAATAGGCCGAATTTACCGCGTCTTTCATGCTATTAGTATCGACAATCACATCGACAACTTTACTGAAAGCTGCATGGATTTTTTTACTGTCTTTCCCGAGACAAACAATGGCTTTTACATTGCGCTCAACCACCTCAAGCATTCCTGCATAATCATTGCCTTTATCCACGCCACCGACGATCCACACGACCGGTCTATTCATACTTTCGAGGGCATACCATGCAGAATTTACATTTGTAGCTTTTGAATCATTAACAAATTCAATTCCGTGCACGGAAATTACAGGTTCGAGCCGATGTTCCACATTTTTAAAATCCATCAATCGCTCTCGGATGGTTTCTTTTTTAATTCGAAGTACTTGAGCAATTGCTCCTGCTGCCATTGAATTGTAGGCATTGTGAGCGCCGGGTAGTGCTAGATCTTGTACTGCCATATTGAATTTGTTTTTTAGGTTAAAATGAATTGTTTCTTGTGATTTAAAAACTGCCGGATTCGCGTCCAGCGGGTTGAGACTAAATGGGATTAATTGCATTTTCGGATTTCGTGATTTCATTTCAGTTTGAATCACTGAGTCGTCGGCACAATAAATAAAATAGTCATCGGTGTTTTGATTTTGTGTAATTCTGAATTTTGAGTTGATATAGTTTTGGAAATTAAACTCGTAGCGATCCAGATGGTCCGGAGTGATATTTAAAAGTACAGCGACGTCAGCTTTGAAATTAAACATTCCGTCCAACTGGAAGCTACTGAGTTCTAAAACATAATAATCGTAATTTTCAAAAGCCACCTGCATCGCCATGCTTTTACCGACATTTCCACCCAATCCGACATTCAGGCCGGCATTTTTCAGGATGTGATATGTCCACAAGCTTGTGGTAGTTTTTCCGTTGCTTCCGGTAATACAAATCATTTTTGCATTTGTGTATCTTCCTGCAAATTCGATTTCAGAAATGACAGGAATATTTTCCGAGATTGCAGCTTGTATTACCGGCACCGTATCCGGGACACCGGGGCTTTTAATAATTTCATCGGCTTGTAAAACAGCTTGCATAGTGTGTCCGCCTTGTTCAAAATCAAGCTCGTATTTGACAAGCAGTTTGCGGAATTTGTCCGGAATTTGTCCAAAATCGGAAACAAGCACTTCATGCCCTTTGATTTTGGCCAATATAGCAGCACCTGTGCCGCTTTCTCCGGATCCTATGACAACAATTTTACTCACTTTATCTCATTTTTAATGTGACAATCGTAAATACGGCCAGCAAAATGCTGACAATCCAAAAGCGGGTTACAATTTTTGCTTCGGGATATCCTTTTTTCTGATAATGATGATGCAAGGGTGACATCAGGAAAATTCTACGTCCTGTGCCAAATCGCTTTTTTGTGTATTTGAACCATGAAACCTGCAGCACAACACTTAAGCTTTCCATCAAAAAGACACCGCAGAGTATGGGAATTAAAAGTTCTTTACGGATAAGGATGGCAAATACGGCAATAATCCCCCCGATTGTCAGGCTCCCTGTATCTCCCATAAAAACTTGTGCCGGATAGGAATTATACCACAAAAATCCAATAGTTGCCCCAACAAAAGCACTCATGAAAACCACAAGTTCACCGACATTTGGGATGTACATAATTTTGAGATAATCTGCCGCAATAAAGTTACCGGAAACGTATGCCAGCACCAGCAAAGTCGCACCGATAATTGCCGAGTTTCCGGTCGCCAATCCATCTAAGCCGTCAGTCAGGTTAGCGCCATTGGACACCCCAACAATAATGATAATTACGACCACAATAAATGCAATCCATGTCCAGATACCGGGTGAGTCCATAAACCACACCAACCAACGATAATTCAATTCATTATTTTTCAGAAACGGAATGGTTGTGCGGGTTGATTTATGATCCACATAATCTGTGGTTTCTCCACCGTTCACTTCAGAAACATTTGCCATGTTTTCGATTCCCATTTCAGGGGTAATGTCTTCCACACGGTCACGAACCACAGCTGAATCGGAGAAGTACAATGTTCCTCCGACAATCAATCCCAAACTAATTTGTCCGAGAATTTTAAATTTCCCTGCTAGTCCGGCTTTATTTTTTTTAAAAACTTTAATGTAATCATCGATAAACCCGATTGCACCAAGCCAAACCGTGGTAATAATCATGAGTATGATATAAATATTATCAAGCTTCGCGAATAAAAGTGTCGGCACGAGAATAGAAAGAATGATTATTAGCCCACCCATTGTCGGGGTTCCTTTTTTCTGTAACTGCCCTTCTAGTCCTAAATCACGCACGGTTTCACCGATTTGCAAGCGCTGCAAATAATTAATAATTCGTTTTCCGAAAATTAAGGACACGATTAGTGAGGTAATTACCGCAAGTCCCGCACGAAATGTAATGTATTCAAACATCCCCGCTCCCGGGACATCCAACTGATCTAAATATTTAAACAAGTAATAAAACATAATTTAATTTTTTATCAATTCGCGAATAATTTCTCTATCATCAAAATGATGTTTCACATGATTAATTTCCTGATATGTTTCGTGACCTTTTCCGGCGACAAGCACAAGGTCTCCGGGTTTTGCAAGCGACCATGCCACTTTAATTGCAGCTTTTCTGTCACTGACACGTAAAACATTTGCTGCTTTATCTGCCGGGATACCATTTTCAATATCATCCAGAATTTTTTCGGGATCTTCCGTGCGCGGATTATCGGATGTCAGTACTACTTTATTTGACCAGAGGGCTGCAATTTTCCCCATTTCAGGACGTTTAGCAGGATCACGATCCCCACCGGCACCTACAACCGAAATAATGGATTCACCTCCAAGTTTAAATTCATTAAGGGTTTGAAGCACATTTTTTAAGGCATCGGGCGTATGTGCATAATCTACAATTGCTGTTATTCCGCTTTCTGAGCGAATACTTTCCATTCTTCCCTCAACTGATTTTAATTTGCTTAAATTGACAAGCATGTCATCTTTTTCTAACCCGAGAAGCCTAGCTGCGCCATAAACAGCCAATAAATTTGATGCATTGTAAAGTCCGAGAAAAGGAGTCCAGATTTCCGTTCCGTCAATGAATAACTGCATGCCATGAAAATGCTTTTCTTCAATTTTTATTCTAAAATCAGACATGCATTTCAGTGAGTAGGATTTTTTTTCAGCTTTGCAATTTTGAATCATCACCGCTGCATTCTTATCATCCGTATTTACTAAGGCAAATGCTTCAGGCTTGAGTGAATCAAAAAGTGATTTTTTTGCAGTTAGATAAGCTTGAAAATCTTTGTGATAATCCAGATGATCATGGGATAAATTGGTGAAAATTGCACCATCAAAATCCAGCCCTGCTACGCGCATTTGATCCAATGCATGAGAGCTTACCTCCATAAAACAATATTGACAACCTGCATCGAGCATTTTACGCATTAATGCATTTATTTGTAAGGGATCTGGAGTTGTATGCGTGGCAGGAATTTCTTCAGTATGAATATAATTTCTGACCGTAGAAAGCAATCCGGCTTTATATCCGGACAATTCCATCAGTTGATACATTAAGGAGGCAATGGTAGTTTTTCCGTTCGTGCCGGTAACGCCCACCAATTTTAATTGAGCGGATGGATTTCCGTAAAAGTCAGATGCCAGTAATGCTAATGCTTCATGCGATGATACAACCTGAAAATAGGTGATTTTATTATGAAGCTGCTCCGGGAGATTCTCACAGACAATACCGGCTGCACCGTTTTGAATTGCCTGCTCAACAAATTGATGTCCGTCAACCTGCGTTCCAGGTACCGCAACAAAAATCCCGTTTTTACAAATTTTTCGAGAGTCAAAATGCATATCGGTGTATTCGACATTTTCCCCTTCATGCAAGGCGGTGCAGTGCAAGATTGTCTTTATATGTTCATTATTCATACTCATCCCAATTCAATTGTAATTATGTCACCTTCTCTTAATGTTTGACCGGGTTTTATTGATTGTCTGAAAACTTTCCCTCGTCCGTTTACTCTAACCACTAAGCCGAATTCCTCAAGCACTTTTATTGCATCGCTGAGTCCCATTCCAACAACATTCGGCACTAATTGCTTATTACTGTAGTCACGTATATAATACATCAATTTATCATCTTGATTGACAGGATATACCCACTGACAATTTCTCAATTCTCGCTCATCGTGAGGGATTTTCATAAAATCCAGTGTCGCATCCAATTTTCGTCTATCAGAAACTTTAACTAGAGGAATGTGAACCTCCGGCGAAACAACTGAATCTACAGCTTTCATTTCAGGATCAATCGCATGGATTTTATCTGCAACCGCACGAAATACAGGACCAGCAACAATGTTTCCGTAATATCCGCCCTGCTTTGGATCATGGATAGTAACGATGCAAGAATATTTTGGTTCCTCTGCCGGGAAATATCCGACAAAAGATGATAAATAATGCTGCCGTTTATTTGCCTGTCCGTAATTGATTTGTGCAGTACCTGTTTTTCCGGCAATTTGATAATTGGTAGTATTTAAATTCGTAGCCGTTCCCCGCAAGAGTACTCCCACCATCATTTTATGCACTTTTTGAATGGTTGAATGTGAACAGATTGAAGGATTTATCACCTGAACGGGAAATTCATTTACAACATCTCCACGATAAGATAATGCTCTTGCAAAACGGGGTTTTACTTTTTTCCCATTATTTGCAACTGCATTATAAAACGCCAAAGTTTGCAAAGGTGTGATTTGCACTTCATACCCGATAGCCATCTGAGGCAAAGAAATTCCACTCCATCTCGGGTCGCCGGGATAGCGGATTAACGGTTCTGCCTCACCGCGAATTGCAACCTCAAGTTTCTGATTTAAGCCGAGCTTATAAAGCCTATCCACAAAATGTTCGGGTCTATCTTTATAATTTTCGTAAATTACTTTTGAAATTCCGACATTTGAAGACTTCTCAAATGCTTCCTGAAAATTAATGGTTCCAAAGCCGCCTTCGTGCGAATCAACCATTCTGTGATTAAAATAATAATGTACACCTCTGCCTGTTTCAATCATATCATCGGGTGAGATGACATTATCTTCCAAAGCGACTATTACGGAGGCTAATTTAAAAGTAGAACCCGGGTCCGTTGCTTCACCAACGGCATAATTAAATGCTTCGTAAAAGATGTCATTTTGTGTTCGCTTCAGATTTGCAATCGCCAGAACATCGCCGGTTTGTACTTCCATGACAACAACAGAACCGTGATCGGCATTATGTTTTCTAAGCTGACTTTCCAGTGCGGTTTCGGCAACATCCTGTATCCGAATATCGATGCTTGTGATTAAATCCAATCCATCTTGCGGTTCAATTTCTTTTCCATCATTTATCGGCATCCACAAATTACCGGCAACTTTTTGTTTGACAGCAAATCCTTCAATACCTCGCAGCTCACGATCAAAATAATCCTCTAAGCCGACCCCATTTCTACCGCCTTGTCTTACGGTTCCGATTGTCCGCTTTGCGAGCACTCCAAACGGGTGTTCACGTTCATTTCTTTGAAAATAAACAAATCCGCCTTTAAATCGTCCTTTACGAAAAACAGGACATGTTTTCAGTTGTTTTAACTGATCATAATTTGCACTGTAACTTAGTTGCACATAGCGATAACCCTTGTCTCTGGCATTGTGGAGTTTTGAGAGATAATAAGACGTTTCTTTTCCTAGTATTTCAGACAAACAGATAGCAAGGGAATCGATATTTTCCTGGAAAATCTTATCGGTAATCGGATCACAATTCGGATCCCAACCCACTTCGTAATAAGGGACAGAAGTTGCTAGTATGCGGCCGTCACGAGCACAAATATCCCCTCGCACGGGTTCAATAATGCTTTCGCGGACAACCTGTTTGCTGAGCGCTTCAATTTCTTCACGATCCGTAAACGCTTGCAACACAATAACACGCCCAAACACAAGGACTCCAAGCAAGACTACGACTACGTAGACTAGTTTGATACGCCACATGATTTGTTTTTGTTCAGGCTTCATTCTTCGGTATAATTAATTTTTATTGGAGGCTCATCCGATACTTTCAAATCAGACTCATATTGTTCTAATCTCTTTACCACTTCATGCTGTCTGGATTTTGACATCAACATAGACTGCACAGTAATTTTTTCTGATCGCAACTCGCGAATTTCTTTTCGTGTTTCTTCGGTTTTGACAAAAACTTTTTCTGCATGATATCGGTTTGCAATAAAAATAAGTGCCAGTAAGGCGAGAAAGATGATAAAGGGAATCTGATTGATGACAACATCTTTCATCAATAAGCTGCCGTCCAAAATTGCTTTTGCATTTTCGCGCAATTTCGGATCGAGTTTTCTCCTTTGTTTTTCTTTTTTCTCAGCCACAATTATTTTCGTTCTGCGACACGCATTTTCACACTACGAGCACGCGGATTTCTTTCAATTTCTTCAGCATCGGCAACAATAGGTTTCCGTGTAATTTGCTGAAAAGGTGATTCAACATTTCCGTAAAAATCTTTATTTATTTTCCCCTCGAGATTCCCGGAGCGTATCAAGTTTTTCACCATGCGATCCTCCAAAGAATGATATGACAAGACAACTAATTTTCCACCAGGACGGATAACATCTGCCATTTGCATTAACATCTCCTCGAGGGCCTGCATTTCCTGATTCAGCTCAATTCGAAGCGCTTGAAAAACTTGCGCTAAAAATTTATTTCGTTTTGCAGGCAACACGTGATCTGATGCAATTTTTGCTAAATCGCCGGTGGTTTTAACAGGCTGGTTATGACGAGTTTTAACCAAATGACTCACAAAACTAACAGGCGATTTTATTTCTCCGTACTCACGAAAAATGCGAAGCAAAGCATCCCGGCTATAATCGTTCACAATATCTGCCGCAGTTTGGCTTGCTTGCTGATTCATTCGCATGTCCAGTGGTGTATCCCAGCGAAAACTAAATCCCCTAACATCGTGATCAATTTGCCTTGATGAAATTCCTAAATCTGCCAAAACTCCGTCCACCGGCAAAGCATCGTAATAGCGCAGAAAATTAGTAACGTAACGAAAATTCGCCATAATCAACTGAAAGCGTGAGTCATCCAATTGATTTTCGAGCACGGCTTGATCCTGATCAAAACCGAACAAACGCCCCTTTTTCAATCGAGAGAGCATCTCAGCAGAGTGTCCACCTCCTCCGAAAGTAAGGTCAACATAAATTCCATCAGGAACAATGTCCAATGCATCAACAGAGGGCTTTAATAAAACAGCTTCATGATATTTCATTCGTCATCAAAGAGATTTTCAGATTGACCTAATAATTTTTCAGCAAGCGACCCGAAATCATCCGGTTGGCTCATGTTATTCCATGAATCCAATGACCATATTTCGATTTTTCTGTCAAGTCCTGCAAAAACAAGGTCTTTCTCTGCATTAATCTCAGTGATTAAGCGTTTTGGCAAAAGGAGCCGATTATTTGCATCCAAAAACAATTCCGCAGTTCCGCGATAAAATTGTCTCATAAATACCGCATGCTCCTTATTGTAAGGATTAAGCCGTTTTTGCAAAATGGAATTTTCTCTATCCCACTCAGCCATAGGGTACAACACAAGACATTGTTCAAAAATATCCCGCTTTAGCACAAAACCCTTGTCCTCTGCCCCTTTCATCTGTCTTTTTAAAACAGCAGGAAAGAGCACACGACTGCGTGCATCAAGCTTTACTATGTGTTCACCTACAAACATTTTTTCAAGTCGCTATACTTTGAACTGTAAAAGTAAAAAATATTTCCCATTTTTTTACACAATTTCCCATAATTTCCCATTTTGTTGATAACTTTTTCAATCTGAACTGATTAAGACCCCTCCGAATGCGTTAATAATTATTGGATTGCGAGAAGATTTCCATAAATGGGAGAAGATTTGTATTTTTGGTGAAAATTAGGAGCATGACAAATCAGGACAAAAAAACGGAAGCCCTCCAAATTGATTTGGATGAGATTTTAAGAAATAAAACAGGAAAGCGCAAAGTTCCCAGCATTGTCGTTTCAATATTAAAACGCATTGTTCACCAAAACTTTATCAATGGTTTTTTACTACGACATCATGACAAAGAGGGCATTGAATGGTCAAAAGCATTTTTAGGTGAATTTGACATAAAAATAAAGACTCACGGGGAAGAAAACATCCCTAATTCGGGTCGATTTATTTTTGTAGCGAACCATCCCATGGGCGGCACCGAAAGCCATGTTTTCATGAAAGTTGTGACCGATCATTTTTCAAACATAAAATTTCCGGTAAACGACCTGTTGATGGAACTGAAACCTATGCACTCACTCTTCCTTCCGATTAATAAATTCGGGACACAACAGAAAAAGAACATCCAACTTTTAAACGATACCTTCGAATCAGATGCTCAGATTTTAATTTTTCCGGCAGGACTGGCGTCTCGAAAAATCAAGGGAAAGGTTCAGGATTTAGATTGGAAGAAAACCTTTATTACCAAGGCATTACAAACAAAACGCGACGTAATTCCGGTGTATATTGAAGGAAGGAATTCAAACTTTTTTTACAACTTGGCGAATCTCCGGAAGTGGCTGGGCATCAAGTTTAACGTAGAAATGCTTTTTTTACCCGGCGAAGTTTTAAAACAAAGAGGTGTTACTATTTGTTTACATTTTGGTAAGCCTGTGTCGTACACCCAATTTGATCGTTCGAAATCTCATAAAGCTTGGGCAGACGAAATTAGAAATCAATTATATTCGATGCAGGACAAAAAATAAAGGTTTAATTATTAAATTTGCAAAAAAGAAATTCAATGGAAACCATCATTCCGGCAATTGACAGAGCAGTATTAGTGTCAGAATTAAGCAAAGAACGCTTTCTCCGAAATTCAAATTACGGGAAGTCTGAGTTATATGTCGTCAATCATGAAAATGCACCCAATGTTTTGCGTGAAATTGGCAGGCTCAGAGAAGTAACATTTCGCGAAGCCGGCGGTGGGACGGGAAAATCTTGTGATATTGACAAATATGACACAGCAGATGTACCTTACACACAATTAATCGTCTGGGATCCAGAAGATCAAGAAATTATCGGAGGCTATCGCTACATATGTGGAGAGAATATTACGCATGATTATAAAAACCTACTAGCGACTACCCAGTTATTTAATTTTTCCGACGAATTTCTTCGCGATTACCTTCCGCATACCATTGAACTCGGGAGATCGTTTGTACAACCCCGCTATCAATTTCAAAACAATCGTAAAAAAGGGCTTTACGCATTAGATAATCTTTGGGACGGACTCGGTGCATTAATTGTAAGAAATCCTGAAATGAAATTTTTCTTCGGGAAAATCACCATGTATAAACACTTCAATATTGAAGCCAGAAACATGATTCTCACTTTCTTACATCTATATTTTCCCAACAAAAAGCAACTCATGCTGGCAAAAAAGCCTATATTTAGTCCAACAGCGGCTGATTTAGAGCCATTTGAAGGGGATAATTATCAAAAAGATTACGCCATGCTTTCACAAAAAGTGCGAGCTCTCGGTGAAAACATTCCTCCATTATTTAATGCGTATATGAATTTGTCTCCATCTATGCAAAGTTTCGGTACAGTTGAAAATCAGCACTTTGGCGGAGTAGAAGAAACCGGAATTATGATTACTATTCATGATATCTACGAAAGTAAAAAAGAACGTCACATAAAATCACTTTAAGCAAAATGAATTCGACAATTTGGCGCAAATTTTGTTTAGAAAATCTATAAATCTAAATAATAAAATTATTTTTGATAAGTTATTACTAAGACAAATAGCGCTGTCAATGACAATTCTACATAAGTATTTATTAATAATTTGCCTATTATTCGGCTTTACAGATATCGGTAAAGCCCAAAATCTGGTGCCAAATGCCGGGTTTGAAGGCGGCTGGGCTTGTCCTGAAGATTACACGGCAGAACCTGTTAAAGAATTACTCCCTTATTGGAAAAACCCGAATCGCGGAACCCCTGATTATTTTCATCGTTGCAGTGAAAAAGCCGGGATTCCCGAAAACTTTGCAGGCATTGCAGATGCAGCGGAGGGAGATGCTTATGTCGGATTGATTTTGCAAGAAGTTTTTCATGACACCTTAGATAAAAAACGACCCGCAAGAGAATATCTCGAAGTAGAACTAAATAATCGATTGGAATTCAGGCAACTTTACTGCTTCACGATGAAATATAGACATGCATCCGGCTCAGTTTATGCTACTGACGGATTAGGCGTTGCTTTCACGCGTGAACAAATGAAAGCATGGAATTTCGGTGTCTTAACGGCAGAACCAATGGTTTTTAATCTTCCCGGAAAAGTGATGGATAACAAATCAGAATGGGTAGAGCTATGTGGTGTTTTTCGAGCCCGTGGTCGGGAACAATATTTGACAATCGGAAACTTTGCTCCTGATGTCCAACAATATTATTACGAAAACCGTGACACACTCATTGATTCAGCCTTCGTTTATGCATATTATTATATTGATGAGCTTACACTTTTTAAAATTGAGAATCATTTTGAATGCGGATGTCTGAATGAAAATTCTATGGGATACGATTGGTTGGCAGATGATCCGAAATCATATTTAGATTATTTTTATAAGAATCTTGAAACGATGGAAAATGAACAATTGCTCGCCATGAATGATCAAAATAATCAGGGCAGAGATAACAATCAAAACCCATCAGATACATCTGGAACAGGTTCAAATTCGGATAATGGAGACGACAATTCAGACACTGGAAACAGTCAGGAGGACGGATATGAAGGGGATGAAAACTCCTCTGGCACTGACTCCAACGAAAACGATGACACTAGCGGAGAAACAAATCACTCCGGCTCAGAAACGGATCAAACCAATGCATTTAATTCCAACGAGGGTACAAATAGCGAAAATACCACAAATGATAAAAACCATACCGATGATTTAACAAATGAAAACGGCAAGACAAGTAATGATGAACATGGAGATAAAGGCAATACAAATCAATTAGGAAATGATGCATCAAACGATTCTGAGAACTCCGGCTCTGTATTAATCAACCCAATTGACTCGACTGCAAGCAATAATCAAATGCCAGGCAGGAACATTAATGATTTAATTGCAGGGTCACATATCCGGCAATCCGATGAAGACACCGAAGCGTTGATTAACAGCATACGGGATGCAAAAACCGGTTACTCCATTGATTTATCTAGCGTCTATTTTGCGTTCAATCAATCTGAGCTATTGCCGTCATCCTATCCGACAATGGAGCAATTGTCAAACACACTTCAGGAAGGAACAAACATAATGATTGAAATCCGTGGCCACACAGACAATATTGGAAGTAACCGATACAATAAAAAACTAAGCATTGAACGTGCTAAGTCGGTCTATGATTTTTTAATTGAATCTGGGATCGATGAAAGTCGGTTAAAATACCGTGGTTTTGGAAACAGCAATCCAATTGCAGACAATGACACAAAGTTTGGACGACAACTAAACCGACGAGTTGAAGTCAAAGTTATTTCCAACGAGTAGAATCGTTAATACATTCCATAATTTTGTAAGCGAGGGGGAGCGCAACGATAATACAATATTGAACTATTCAAAAAATTGTATCTTTACCAATTCAATTATTAGTTATGCAAGAGCGACATAAAAACAGACAGCAATATTTTAATGAGCAGGCATTGACAACTCGCCGCCATGTTATCCCTTTCATTGAAAATTCAATACCGGCAAATCATGAGCTATCAGTTTTAGAAATTGGTTGTGGTGAAGGCGGAAATTTAAAGCCTTTTGTTGATATGGGCTGCAAGCGGATTGTTGGTGTTGATATGAATACACGGAAAATTGACAATGCCAATCGCTTTTTTGCAGAACACCCCAATCGTGATAAACTGGAATTTATTTGTGATGATATTTTTAATCGAACAGATTTAGAAGCATTTGATTTGATTATTATGCGTGACGTTTTGGAACATATTCATGAACAGGAAAAATTCATGCAAATGGCAAAACAGTTTTTGAAGCCGGATGGCAAGTTTTTTCTGGGATTTCCACCATGGTGGAATCCGTTTGGTGGGCATCAGCAAGTTTGTAAAAGCAAGTTTTTATCAAAAGCACCATTTTTTCACTTACTGCCTGTGTTTTTGTACAAAGCAATTTTGAAAGCCTTTGGGGAATCAGAGATTATGATTGAGGCTTTGTTGGAAGTGAAAGAAACCGGAATTTCCATTAATCGATTTGAGCGGATTATTCGACGTACGGGATATCAAAAAGTAATTCGTAAGTTTTTTCTTGTCAATCCAAATTATGAAGTGAAATTCGGATTGAAACCTCGCAAAGTGATTTTCCCATTTTCGCATATCCCGTTTTTGCGTGATTTGTACATTACTACCAGTTATTATGTTTTGAAAAAATAATTATTTTCAAAAATCACACCACCTAAGCAACCAATCGTATAATATCCATGTCTATTTAGCGAAAGACAGGAGAAAACTGAAAATTCTTTCATTTTTTTTCTTAATTTTATGTCTTAAATGGGGTGTTATTAACTTATCAAAAACGGTATTATGCAAAAAAAATTATCATTTTTTATTGGATTATTAATCTTGAGTTTGCTTGCAACTAGTGCATTCGGGCAAGGTTTTGATGTTCAATTTACGCAAAATCGAAGCGATGTCTTTACGCTCGATGTGAATTTGGAAAAATACGATGTCCAAATTGTAGAGAAAGACGGGCAAATGTTTTCAAAACTACAATTTGCCGGAGATATTAATTCGTCGAAAGCCGGATGGGCAGAATTGCCTTATGTTAGTATTCCGGTGCAATTGTCTTCAGACAGAAATGTGGATGTGGAAATTATTGAGTCCAGCTATGTGGATATTTCACTGGTTGAGCCGATGCTTCCATCCCGCGGAGTGATTTACAGAAATCAGGATCCATCGGAAATCCCATATGAAATTGATCCGGAATCCATCATCGATGCTTGGTATCCCGAGCAACTCGTTGAGGATGGCGAACCCTATATTTTGCGAAAGGTTCGTGGACAGAATATTCGCTTGCAGCCATTCCGTTACAATGCGGTTCAGCAAACACTTCGGGTATATACGCAATTACGTGTCCGCGTAAGCGAGAACACAGAAGACCCGATTAATGCATTGCCTGCAATGCTTGGTGATGTGAATGTTGAAATGGCTCCTGTGTATCGGTCTATTTTTAAGAACTACAATCAAAATCCAACCCGTTGGACGGAGGAAATTGGTGAATTTGGCGATGTGCTGGTCATTTACACGTCTCGTGATGCCACTGTAATCCAGCCATGGATAGAGTGGAAACAGCAAAAAGGATATCAAGTTGATGAATTGCAAGTAGCAACCGGAACCAATGTTGGTGCAGATATTCAATCCGCTTACAATACAAATTCGAATTTATTGTATGTTTTGCTTGTCGGTGATTGGGCTGAAATCAAGTCAGATCTCGGTGGTTCTGAAAACACTCCTATGGATCCTATGCATGGTTGTGTTGCCGGCGGTGATGATCATCATGATATTATTATCGGACGCTTTTCTGCAGAATCAACAGCTGATGTCACTGCGCAAGTGAATAAAAGCATTGATTATGAGAAAAATCCCGACACAGGTGGAACCTGGTATACAAAAGCACTTGGAATTGCCAGTGATGAAGGCGCAGGAATAGGAGATGATGATGAAGCTGATATAGACCAAATTAATAATATTCATGATGGCAGGCTTCTTCCATCAACTTACACCAATGCTTATGAGGAATATGATCCGGGCGCGTCTTCTGCTACAGTTCAGAATTATATCAATGATGGATTGAGTGTAATTAATTATGTTGGACATGGATACAATACCTATTGGGTAAGTAGCGGTTATGATGTCAGCGATGCTTATGCTGCTACAAATGGAAATAAATTACCCTTCGCATTTTCAGTCGCTTGTGTTGTGGGAGCGTTTCATGGCAGCAGCGAATGTTTTGCAGAGGCAATGTTAAGAAACCCCAATGGTGGTAGTATTGGTACGTGGATGGCAACTATGAATCAACCTTGGCAACCACCTATGCGCGGACAGGATTATGCCAATGATTTACTTGTCCAAGGATATGGTTATTCACTTGGTTCAGGTACAGCAACTACTTATGGTCGTACTACCTTTGGATCAATTACCTTTAATGCTGCCGAATTGATGATTGCCGAGTCCGGTGCTAGCGCCGATTGGGATACTTATAAAACATGGACAATTTTTGGAGATCCTTCCTTTCAGGTTCGTACCGACCAACCAAAAGCAATTTCTTTAAGCAATATGTCAGTTAGCCCAGGAACTTATACAACGCAAGTTAATGTTGAGGGTTCGGGATTTGAAGGCGCCATTGTTTCACTTTGGCAAGCCGGTTCACAACCTGCATCTGCAATGACTGACGCATCTGGTAATGTGAGTATCAATCATAGCTTTACAGGGACAGTGAAATTAACAGTAACCGGTTTTAATCTTGATACTTATCATGAAGACCATCCGGTAGCAGTTCCCGATCCACCGGTTTGTGATTTCTCAGCCGATCAAACAACGATAACTGCCGGTGAAACTGTGCAGTTTACAGATATTTCCACAAACTATCCCACAACTTGGAGTTGGACATTTGATGGAGGAAATCCCGCATCTTCAACAACTCAAAATCCTGCTGTAACTTATGATACACCGGGAACCTATGACGTAAGTTTATATGTGACAAATAATGCAGGAAACGATACTGAAACTAAAGTTGCATATATTACAGTAAACCCTATAACTGATCCCCCGGTTTCTGATTTTGTTGCTGATCAAACATCAATTTCAATAGGAGAAACAGTGAATTTTACTGATTTATCAACAAATATGGCTGATGCCTGGGATTGGACCTTTGAGGGTGGAACACCTGCGACTTCAACAAATCAGAATCCATCGGTACAGTATGATGCTCCGGGAACATACACTGTTACTTTGGTAGCAAGCAATAGTTATGGAGTCGGAAATACTGAAACGAAAATTGATTACATTACAGTTAGTTTACCCGATTATTGTGATGCAAGTGGCGGTGATGCTGGTTATGAATACATTGCGAATGTAGTGCTTGGTACGATTGATAATGCATCAGATGGTCAAGCTTATACTGATTTTACATCCATTACTACCGATGCTTATCCTGAGGATAATTTGAATTTGGTAATAACAAATGGAAGTACTGATTATGATACGGATCAAGCATTTGCATGGGCGGATTGGAATAGAGATGGAGATTTTGATGATGCGAATGAAGATTTATTCGTTTCACCAATAGGTGTTGGTCCATATTCAACAAACATAACTGTACCGGCAGGAACAGCATCTGGTCCTGTAAGAGTGAGGTTGCGTTTAGAGGATAGTGAATTTACTCCGACAGCAGCTCCTTGTGGACATTCATCTTATGGTGAAGTCGAAGATTACACAATTAATATCCAAGTTGTTGAAATTCCGCCAACTGCAAGCTTTTCTGCAAGTCCAACCAGTACTTGTGATGGGATTGTTCAATTCACAGATGCATCATTAAATGCTGAATCATGGAGCTGGGACTTTGGTGATGGAAATGCGTCCACAGCTCAAAATCCTTTGCATAATTATGTGACTAACGGAACATATACAGTGGAATTAACAGTGACAAATTCTATGGGAAGCGATATATATACCGAAACCGATTATATCAATGTTGATATGCCGGTTGCACCAACAGTGACTGATGCAGAAAACTGTGGTCCCGGAGATATGACATTAACAGCAAGTGGTACCGGAACATTGAATTGGTATGATGCTCCAACCGGAGGAAATCTGATTAACACTGGTACTTCATTAACCGATAATTTTGCAGCTACGACTAATTATTTTGTTGAAAATGAAGTCGCCGGAGTTACGTATGCTACTGGCAAACTAGACAATACTGGGACTGGTGGATTTTTCGGAAATGTGGATTTTGTGCATGGATTAATTTTTGATGCTTATACTGAGTTTACAATAAACAGCGTAAAAGTTTATGCCGATGGAGCTAAAGATCGTGTGATTAACCTGAAAAATGAAGCAGGTACAATTATCGAGACACGTACAGTTTCAGTTCCTGATGGAGAAAGTCGTATTGACTTGAATATTACAGTTCCTGCCGGTGTTAATTACATTCTTGAATGTGATGGTGATGCAGATTTGTATCGAAATAGTGCAGGCGCATCTTATCCGTATGAAATAACTGATGTTTTAAGTATTCATTATAATACGGCAGATGATGCAAACTATTATTACTATTTCTATGATTGGGAAATCGCCGAGGGTTCTTGTATTAGTGCTCGTATTCCTGTTACTGCCACAGTACATGATTTTCCAACAGTTGATTTAGGCGCAGATCAAACAATTTGTGAAACAAACGATGAGACATTTGATGCCGGTTCAGGTTTTTCAAATTATGCATGGTCAAATGGTTCAAACAGTCAGAACATTACAGTAAATACTGCCGATGTTTATTCTGTAACAGTAACTGATGAATATGGATGTATGGGAGATGATGAAGTTGAATTATTTATTGATGAAATGCCGGATGCGACCATTACTGTGGATGCTGATTTGTGTGAAAACGAAGCACCCATTACATTAACCGCTGTTACTCCAGGTGGAACCTGGATTGGTATAGATGTAAGTGGAGATCAGTTCAACCCATCCAATGGTGAAGGTGATTATATCGTTTATTACGATGTGGTAAATGGAGAATGTGCTGCTGCTTCTGAGGCTACAATTCATGTTGATGCTTCACCCGATGCGACAATTGACCCGATTGGTCCGTTCTGTACAGGTGATGCAGCAGTAACATTAACGGCTGCAACTACCGGTGGTACTTGGACAGGAGATGGTGTGAGCGGAAATACTTTCGATCCGGTTGCTGCCGGAATAGGAGCGCATACCATTAATTATTCTGTTGAAAATGGTACTTGTACTGCTTTTGACCAAATTGAAGTACTTGTTGCTGATTCATTTGATGCAAGTATTGATGCGGTTGATCCGCTTTGCGAAAATAGTGACCCGATTACCTTAACTGCGGCAACACCAGGTGGCGATTGGTCAGGTACAGGAATTACAGGAAATCAATTTGATCCTTCTGTAGCCGGTGCAGGAAACCACTTAGTTTCTTATACAGTAGGAACCGGAACTTGCGAAGATTCTGATAATATTTTAATTAGCGTTGAAGCATTGCCGGAAATAGAAATTACCAACCCGAATGCTATTTGTTTATCAGAAATCAGCATGACGCTTACCGCAGATGTTGCCGATGGAACATGGAGTGGCACCGGAGTAAGCGGAGATGTTTTCAATGCAGAGACTGCCGGAATCGGTGTACATACTATTACATACGAAGTGATAGTTGGTGCTTGTACTATGATCGAAACCATTGATATTTCTGTTGGTGATGCACCGACAGTGAATGTTGATGTGACTAACGCGAGCGCTTCGACAGTAGCTGATGGATCTGCAAGCGCAGATGTTTCAGACGGACTTGCACCATACACTTATGCATGGTCAAGTGGAGACGGTGATGCAACAATGGAAGATGTTGCTGCCGGTGATTACTCACTTACTGTAACGGATGCAGCAGGTTGTGAAACCGTAGTTGCTAATATTGTCATTGATTTTACAAATTCAATTGCAGAGGAAAGTATTGCTTATGCGGTTTATCCAAATCCAGCACAGAATGAAGTATATATTAAGCTTGACAATATGAATGCAAATTCTGTTGAGCTGATAAATGTGTTGGGACAAACGGTTCTAACGCGTACAGTTGAAGGTGAACTAACCCGTATTGATGTTTCTAGATTTGTTAGCGGAGTTTATTTCATCCGTATCAATGCAAATGACAAACAATTTATTGAAAAACTCATGATTGATTAAACGTCTCAATTCATGATAGATAAAGCGCATCGGAGAATCTCTGATGCGCTTTTTCCATTTGTTATTTTAAGTATTGGGTTTGCATAACATGAAAAAAAGTATTAATATTGCAATCTGAAATCAAGGTGTTTTCAGAACCCTTGACCGGGCCTATAGCTCAGTTGGTTAGAGCACCTGACTCATAATCAGGTGGTCCATGGTTCAAGTCCATGTGGGCCCACAAAGAGCAACAAGGCTTACAGAGGTTTTTACTCTGTGAGCCTTTTTTAATTTGCATACAATTTGCATACAGTAAATGACAAATGCCACAACCTACAGAAAGCCCTAAAGTGTTGTATTTAGATCATTTAACTTTTGACTGGAGAATAATTTAGCAAGTTGCCATTATGTTTTTTTTTATAACCATCGTTGATATATTTTTTTCAAAGGGGAGAAATGCTTAAGACCACAGTTATTAAAATTATTTTTGTTTATACGGTTATACATGATGCTAACTAAGTTTTTAGTGGCAAATAACACATCAAGAATCAACATTCGCAATATTTTCTAGACCATTAAGGTATTTTAAATGGGACAATAATGAGCAAAAAGTTGACATGTTTTTGTATTTATTAGCAATATTGTTTAATTTTATGAACAAGTACATTAAACTAATTAGAGAAAAATGAAAAAAATATTACTAATAATACCTGCCCTCCTTTTAATGATGCAGTTTTCGTGTACACAAACAGCAGAAGAGTATGTTGATAGAGGCAATACTAAGTATGAATTAAAAGATTATAGAGGGGCAATCGCTGACTATAGTAAAGCTATTGAGATAAATCCTGATTATGCAGTGGCTTACACTAACAGAGGATCTGCTAAAGATTATTTAGAAGACTACAAAGGGGCAATAGAAGATTATAGCAAAACTATTGAGATTAATCCTGAGCATGAATTGGCTTACACTAACAGAGGGTTTGCTAAGTTTGCTTTAGGAGACCACAGAGGGGCAATAGTTGATTTTAACAAAGCCATTGAGATTAATCCTGATTATGCAGTAGCTTACAATAACAGAGGGTTTGTTAAAAATTATTTAGAAGACTACAGAGGTGCAATAGAAGATTATAGCAAAGCCATTGAGATTAATCCTAATGATGCTACGGCTTATTATTTTAGAGGCAATGCTAATGGTCGATTAGAAGACTACACAGGGGCAATAGCTGACTATAACAAAGCGATTGAAATTAATCCTGATTATGCAGTGGCTTATAATAACAGAGGATATGCTAAAAATAAATTAGAAGACCCCAGAGGTGCAATAGAAGATTATAGCAAAGCTATTGAGATTAATCCTAATAATACAGAGGCTTATTTTGGCAGAAGTGGTAGCAAGATTGCTTTAGAAGACTACCGAGGGGCAATAGAAGATTGTAACAAAGCAATTGAGATTAACCCTGATTATGAAGCTGCTTATTTACTCAAAGAATTTGCTAAATTGTTTTTAAAGCAAAAAAAATAGTGCGAGTTTAGATTTGAGTAAAGACGGAGAATTAAGCGAAAGTATATTATTTGTAGTTATTAGAGATTTTTTTATTCATAATATGACAACAAAGTTCACGAAAAGACTTGTAATTTTAAAACCAGTAAAAATGGTTAAAATTTAAAGAAATAATAATATGAATTTTAATAAAAAGATCATAGAGTTAAAAGAATTGTTAATTGAAACAACATTTGAAATATTAGGTAAAATATCTACTTTTTCTATTGTGCTCTTTTATATCTTAATTGGATTGTCAGTTTTTTTATTTACACCATTATTGTTATTTAAGATTATCAATTCTAATAAAGGTATAGTTTTTATTAATAAATTATGTGATATTCCATTATCTTTTTTAAAGTGGTTATGGCATAATTGGTTGGGTGTACTTTTAGGTGTAACTTTTACAATAGTATTTGTAATAATATTGACTTTTTTAATTCGTTTACTTAAACAATTACCTGATAAAGAATAAATGCTGATAAAAAGCCTAAAAAACTTTAACTTTGAAAAAACCAACAAAATAACTGTAAGATGAAAAAAATATTACTAATAATACCTGCCCTCCTTTTAATAATGCAGATTTCGTGTACACAAACAGCAGAAGAGTATGTTGATAGAGGCAATACTAAGTATGAATTAAAAGATTACAGGGGGGCAATTGCTGACTATAACAAAGCGATTGAAATTAATCCTGAGAATGCTGATGCTTATTTTAACAGAGGGTTTACTAAGCATGATTTAGAAGACTACAGGGGAGCA
>JAQIBY010000101.1 GCA_027858835.1 Bacteroidales bacterium
CATCACCATTCGGGGTAAAGATATTTGGAATTTCCATTTTACTCATGTCATCAATGATAATACATTCTAAGAAAGCAGTGTCACGACATTCGGGTAAATCCCTTACGCGAACGACCAAATATGGTTCGTAGCAGTCGTTAGGCTCAGTGTAAACATGAATTACCTGATCATCGCATGAGTTGGTGCTTTCACCATCACCGAAGTACCATGTACAGCTTGTGCGCACGTTGTCACCGTCAGAAAGATTGTCAAAAATTACTTCTGCATTCGGAGCAACCAGTGCATTCATATCAGTTGCTGCACTGATAATAAATTCAGCAGTTACAACTCCGGCAGTATCAATGTCAAATTCAAATTCATCAATACATTGTTCGCTGCCAAAGAGTTCAAGATATTGCGATACCCATGCATTGTTGTAGGTTCTGTATTGGTGAGTTCCATCGTAAGTTCCGGCAGGAACATTGAAAATGGTATCGCCAACAGGAACAGGTGATTCAATGTTTTCAGCATCAAACCAGCTAAAGCTTGGGAATTCTGTGGTTGTGTCGGGTAAGAATTCAAATGCACCAAGGCCTAGCGCACAAGTATCGGGATAAGTAACTACCTCGAATACCGGTTTGTACGGTTCGTAAATTGTGTCCTGTACGGTTGGACTTGAACAGCCCCAGTGGTTTTCAACAGTCAGGGTAACAATATGGGAGGTATCTTCATTTTCCCAGCGTACTAGGTGACGATATTCTCCGCCGAGAGCATTGGGTTCCCATGTGCTGTCAATTTGATAATTGAAACCAAATTCCCAATCATAATTTTGCAGGCTGTCTTCCTGCGCTTTGATTGAAGCTGCTTCGCCATTACAACGCGGAGGAATGATAGTAAGTGTCGCTTCAGGAATTCTTGCGAACCCAACCACAACCGTATCTGAGCTGGTACAATTGAAATTTTCTTCTGTCCATACAAACTCGAAATTATCGTATGTTGGATTGTCTGTTGTTGATACATTGCTGGTTACCAGTGCATTTGGGTCGACTGGGTTTTCAAAAATAATATTTTGACCGGAAACATTAAACCATGAACCAAAAGATGTTCCATTATTGATACTTAATTCTGCATTCATATTTCCACTATAACCGCAGAAAACAGTGTCAGTCCCGGCATTTGCTTGTGGAGGTTCAATGAAATGAATGGTAAATGGCTCTGAGGTGTCGATACAGAAATCGGGATCTTCATTATCCGGACCGGTGCTTTCAGTCCACCAAACGGTATAATATCCATAATTCAGAACTTCCATAATATCAATATATTCTTGATTTTGGAATAATACTCCATTACCCGGATCAGATATCCAGTTACCGACAACACCATCGCCTGGATTTTCGGCACGTAAGCGTTCGAAAACTCGTCCACAAACCGTGGTATCATCTTCAGCCATAATATGTTCTGCTGAGGGACGACGCCAAAAAGTAACAGTAACTTCATCCATAGCGGTACATTCGTCGTTACTTTCAGTGACAGGAAATGTCACGGAACCGTATCCTCCGTATTGAATTCCTGTTGTTGCTGCATTGAAATCTTCAAAGATAACTCCACTAACCGGTTGCCAAGATAAATCAAATCCTGAGCTTGTAGCACTGAGTGTTGTAACGTTTCCACAGACATCAAAATCATCACCGGCATCAATTATTGGTTCCTCTATGAAAGTAACCACAATGGTGTCTTTATCATGGCAACTTGGTAATAATGAATTGTTTTCTCGCCATAGAAAGTGATAAACACCTGGGTACCCAACATTCACAGAGGTTTCATTACTACTTGGAGGGTTGAAATTCACTGATCCGGTATTCAAATCCGGTAAATTTGACCAATATCCATCTGCAGTATAATCGGGAGAACCTGCCGGTAAGTCGTAAAATGCATTTAAATCAGCACTTAATCCGCATACTGAAAAATCATTTCCGGCAAATGCATCGGGTTCTTTATAAACGTGAATTGTGAGTGTATCCACATCCGAGCAGACTCCATTAGTAACCGTCCAAACGGCAGGGAATTCCACATCGGCATTTCCACCAAAGCTTCCCATTGATGTCATGACAAAATTTGTATTTGCAGTGTGATTGTCAGGCGTATAATATCCCAGCACATCACTAATAATCCAATATCCGGAGTCATCCGCCCCGAAACCTGTTGTATCTGCACTTAAATCAATTTCAAATCCACAATGCTCAACATAATTTTGTCCCCCAACAAAAGCATTGGCTTCTTTTGCAAAGGTGATCTCCGTAGATGCTTGTGAAGTACATTCAACTCCTTGATATGTATTGGTTTCTGTCCAAATAAACTCCACGGTTTGAAATGTTCCTGTCCAGTTGTCCACAGTTACTTCTGTGATTGGGCTGGTGTTGTCACTAAAGAAAGCTGGTGAAGGTGTGCCATCGACAAAAGCAGACCAGGAACCATCTCCAGTCACATTTTCCACTTGTAAGATATGAGATTGTCCACAGATGGAATCATTATTAGAAAAAATCATAGGTTGTGGTCCGGGTATGAAGCTTACTTGAATTTGATCTTGACTGTAACAACTGCCATTATATTCTGTTAAGGTGAATAAATAGGTTCCGCTATTTCCGACTGTTATGTCAGTTGTTGCAGCATTTTGGCTGCTAAAATTTGCATCACCTGACCATTGGAAAGTACTCCCCGAAACACTTTGTTCAGCAGATAATGTTATTTCACTTCCACATACAATGGTGTCATTTCCGGCAAAGGGCACTGGCGTTTGATTAAATGTGATTTGCACATCATCCTCACCGATACATGCTCCGTTTTGTAGATGCCAAGTAAAAGTACAAGTGCCATTTTCCGTGACATTTGCATACATATTCGGACTATGGGTTGTTGTTCCCTGACCAGCAAAAAAATCACAATCCGAAGACCAAAATCCTACCATTCCGTCAGGGACTTCATTTCCATTTAATGGTATGCGTAAACTGCAGGTATCGCGATTTTGTCCCGCATCGGGAGTTGGGATTTGACGCCACATAACCGGTGTTCCTTGTGACAATGAATGACAGCTTTCACTAGGGATAACATGTCCGTTAGAATCTTCATCATAGCCGGAAACCGGAGTGATATAATAAATTTGATTGTAATCTCCACCGAAATTCATTCGGCAAAAATCCGTTGTGGAATTGTATGCTAATGGATTGTGATCTCCGGAATGAATATAAAATTCAAAATGTGAGCCGGCAATCATTATAGAGTCTTCATTATGAAAAACGGAAGCTCCTGTACATTCATTTCCACAGAGATTGATTAATTCCAGGCTTGTCATTGTTCCCGGGCTAGGACAATTACAATCGCGAAATCCTTCAAAAACATAGGATGAGCAGCCATTCAAATCGGTTATGGTATATGCATAGGGTGTTGCACTTGGATGGGTTGCGAGAAAATCAGAACTGCCTTGTGTATTTCCATTGACAAGATATTCAGTAGTTGGGTTTCCCGAGCCATCAACAATGGAAAAACTCACCTCATATTCTGATTGCGCATTGACACAATTCTGATCATTAAAATCTAAAACTTCAATATTATCAAAAATACTAAATGTGATTTCGCTTTGCGGGCTTGTTGCACAGGGACCACTTACCTCATTAACAATTGTGTAAGTTCCCGGCCCGATGGATGGATCGATGATGCCATCTTCGATTTCATCATTAATGTTAGGGATACTTGAAAGTGTTCCGATATGCTGAATAATTAGTTCAACCGGGTCATCATCAGGGCAAAAATCATCGATTGGAGTAATGGTAGGATCTAAGATTTCATTAAAGGTAATGCTGACCTCATCGCTGCCATCACAAACAGTTTCGCCTGAATAAGTTTCCGAAATTTCAAAGATATAAGTTCCGTCAATATTAACGCTGACTATGGTTTCCGGATTGGAATTATCCGTGAAATCTGCTGCTCCTGGGCCACTGATTAAAGTCCATACAATATCGTTTGTCGGAGATGATGCCGTTCCATTCAAGCTGTATTCCATTCCACAAATATCATCATCCGCACCTGCATCAGGATCTGGAGTGGGTGATATACTGACCGTTTCAGTATCTTCACCGGTACAACCATTACTGTTGGTAACAGTAACAGAATAAACTCCACTTTCGGAAGGCTCAGTAAATGGAATTTCAGGATTTTGATTACTGCTTGCAAAACTTTCAGGTCCTGTCCATTGGAAATCATTTTCAGTATCTCCGTTCACGGACAATAATAAAGTTTCTCCAGAGCAGATATTTGTATTTGATGAGGCTTCGATATCCAGTTGCTGATTGAAGACTTCAACGCATGCACTTGCCGTGACATTATTTGCATCCGTTACCGTGACACAATAAGTTCCTTCACATAAACCGGTTGCCGTTTGGCTAGTTTGTATCATTTCATCATCCCAAATGTATTCATATGGTGCTGCTCCACCTGCTACATTTATGGCAGCTGTGCCGACACAAGTAATTTCCGGCTCGGGAATACAGTCATCATTGCAGGTGCCGTAAGTTTGTGTTAAAGTCGTATTATACGCCCATGCGCCACCATCAGGGACTCTGCCCCATGACATGTTTGAACCTGGCATATTTGGTGATACGTATGTTTTTCGATCAGCCGGAATTCCATTGTAGCTAGTGATTCCCCCGGAATAGTCACAGCCGCCAATTGGTCCAGGATTACAAGACGCAGTTTCTGAACACTGACTGTTATTCCATGAAATTGCATCTTGTGGAACTCCATTGTTATCATAAAAAGCAAACCATCCACCGGCATTTGGAAACCAAAGTCGATAACTTGTTCCAAGACAAACAACATTGGGATCATTCAAAACAATTTCTATTGTATTTCCTCCATTTACAACCAATAGGTTGGGGTCAACTGCCGGAGCATTCACTCCTCGAACTATTGCAAAGCCTTGCGGTGGAACAATAGAACCTTCTGGCAAAATAAAACCGCCCGGTTGGCATGTGCCATCTGGTGCTGAATTCCCAAGAAAATAGCAGGAGATATCAACCCATTCGCATTGATCAGGGTTGTATAACTCAATCCATTCGCCTTCACGGGTATATCCGGCAGTGGTTCCATAAATTGAGCCGTCACCATATGTAGGACTGGCAAGAATTTCATTAATTAAAATAGATGGACCTTCGTAACTACAATCAATACCATCACATATTGTATTTTCCTCAGCATTCATACTGAGATTTAATTGGGCAATTGCAGAACCGGAGCTCCCAAGGAGAAATATCACAGAAAGAAAGCCTAAGACAGGAGATAAGATGTGGTTTTTCATAGCAGTTTTATTTATTAATGGCGACTTAAAAACATGGTTTGTTGATTTAATCTATAAATATAGACAAAACGATTTGTTTTATTGTTGCCTGAGTGTGATTTTTTTGCATTTTCTGACATGCAAATATTGAGCGATTTTTTTACGAAAAACACTGTTCAATATTATTTAATCGGTTCTACTGCAAATTTAGTGGAATACTTTATCAACTATAATCCATAAATGCATATCAGGGCTAAAGCCCTATTCTATTTTTTCGATTCAGAACCCCGACATAAATGCCGGGGTTAATC
>JAQIBY010000108.1 GCA_027858835.1 Bacteroidales bacterium
TGCGTTATTGAAAATAAGCTCTCCTGAATTATTTGAATCATGATTTACCATGATTTCCCCATTTTCAGCAAGCACTATATCTGAACCGTTTTTAAATTCCAGTGTGCTACCTGCTTCAATTATAATATCACCATTAAAAATCTCATCTTCCCAATGGAAAATCCCTCCTCCATCTTCAAAAATAAGCCGACCACCATTTCTAACGATAATATGGGGTAAATTATGTAGCATATGTAATGGTGCATGAACAGATAATGTTCCTTCAACAATTAAAGTGTCAGAAATGAATCCATCAATTAAAAGCGACACATTCTCACTATCTACAATTAGATTTGGCATACAATCATTATAATGCTTAGCTTTGTAAACTGCATGATAAGCATTTAGGCTTCCCGCAACAAATGACTCATTATTATAATAATTTGAAACGAAAGTATTTGCTGCTGCATAATCAGCAATTGAGTCAGCGCTTGTTTTTAGAATATATTCAATTTCAGCTGGAGTCAATGAATTGTCTGTACTCAGCATTAAACCAATTACCCCAGAGACGATTGCAGCAGAGGCAGAAGTTCCACTCCCATTAATATATGAGCTTTCACCACCTTCCCAATGAGTTGTCGTAATACCAATTCCAGGGGCGCAAATCCCTATATACGGGTTGCAAGCATACTCATACTGTGGATTATCCAATAGTATTTTATTTTCTCTATTTATGGCGCCAACAACAATGACACCTGGAATGTCAAAAATCTGTTCTTTTTTGTCTTCATATCGAACATTTCCTCCTGATGTAATTATTACCGTACCATTATTAACAATATTTTGATAAAACAAACTATCATGATCTTCAGATTCATAACCATAATCGCTTAAGCAAATATCACTATAGCTGATGTTTAATATTTTTTCTTGCTGTTCGAATGAAGCATAATCTATGGAATTATGTATCTCAGAAATATGGAAATCTATACTATCACCTGCACCATAATTGTTCCCGATAAAGCTTGTCGGAGTCTGTATTGACCAATTTTGAGGCAAGTTAAACACAAGGCTATCAATGGTAAGACTGTCGCAAAAATATAATCGTGATGTCATTTCAAAATCATTTGACAAAGAATCATGCTCCTCACTTAAAACATACCCCCACAAGGCATAATTCAAAGGAGCATCGCTTTTACTTATTTGAGCCTGTATAACATAACAGTTTAAAAGTAATGCGAGGAATAAAATGGTTTTTGCTTTCATAATTTAGTTATTGATATTATAATTAACAAGTTTTGTTACGATATGCATTGAATCTGTTTCTGCTTCAAAGCGTATTAACCCAATATTTTTTGCCCAGTAGGACTTTGTTTCATGTTTTACACTATCCTCAACTGAAAAATATTGATCTAACCCAATGAGATTAACATTACTTGTATTTATGCCTTGATAATTATTAAAACTATTAAGCAATCTAATGCTGACGATACGGCTATTAATAGAAAAACAAGGATCACGATAAAAACTATATATAAAATATTCACACTCTATTTGTATATTCCCACCCAAATAACCTGCTCGAAAAAAATTACCCATATCATAATAAACATATTCAAATGGATTTGAATTTAACAAATAAGGAACTGAATAATAAGCGTAAGTAAACGAAGAATCATGTTCAGAAGACCCGTCAATATACATAGGCATTATAATCAAAAAACTTTCAAGTGTATCTGTTTGGGTATAGGTATGCAATTTCATTTCATATCCCTCATGGTTTTGGTTTCTACTCCAAATTTTTACAGGATTACTAACAACAACCACACTGTCTCTCTGGCTGGTGACAGAATCCTCATACACCCAAAAGGTTCCCTCGTTAAATAAACAATAGGCTTTGCTTCCTTCATCTATTTTAAGCGGGTCAGGATTGGTGTCACAACCAACAAAAAGTAGCAAGCAGGCGAAAATACTTATTAATGGCTTTTTCATAAATTCAAGTTGTTAACTGTGCTTTCCCCAAAGATACCTCAAAACCCAATAAATAAAAAATATATTTCATGCTATTTTTTATAAATTATACAAAGCCCCCCCCCCATAAGTATAGAAATAGCCAATAAATATAGTTAAATTACATTTTTTAAATCAGCTTAAAATGCAATTTGTGTGAACTGGGGTGCATTTTGTTGGTGTGGTGCTTGTTTTTCTGTGATAAAGCAAAAAAACCGCTGCGGTAAACAGCGGTTTTTAGTGTGTTAATTATTTCGCTTGGGTTTGTTTACTCAACCACAATGTTTTCGCTGGAAATAATAGTCTCATTTTCGAGATAATAGACCGTGTAATGTCCTTGTGAAAGCCCGGTAATTTGCACCGTTTGTGTGCCGGATTCTGTAAAGGTTTGCGTAAACACCGGCTGTGCATATACATTACTGATGCGCACGCTACTACCTTCTGTGCAATCAGAAATTTCAAGGGTGAAATTACCATTGTTGGGATTTGGAACAATATGAATTACAGGTGCTGTGGATGATTCCTCTACACTTTCATCTGTGTCCAAATT
>JAQIBY010000115.1 GCA_027858835.1 Bacteroidales bacterium
TCGACGTCGTCGTTCTGATTCTGTCAATTTAAAATTCGATCGTTTTGCCATAATTTCCCGTTTTTAATTAATACTTACTTTTGTATTTTAAACGGTCAACCTATTTCAGGCATTGACATCTTCACTGCGTTACGCCGGACAAGTTCAGTTAGAGGTTAGAGGTTAGTCAATGTCAATGCCTGAATAGGGTTGACCGTTTAGCGTTATTTCTTCATAATTTGGTGCTGTGCATTTCCCGCTTTTTTCTTACTTTTGTTACAAATAGAAATTATGAGTTTTTTATATCCGACATTTCTTTGGGCACTTGCGGCAGTTTTGATACCTGTCATCATTCACCTGTTTAGTTTTAGACGGTATAAAACGGTTATGTTTTCACAGACACGGTTTCTCGAGGCAGTCCGTCAGGATAATCGTTCACGTTCGAAATTAAAGCATATTTTAATTTTGTTGAGTCGGATGTTGATGATTGCCGCTTTGGTATTTGCATTTGCCGGGCCGGTAATTATGCCTGATGATGCCGATTCAAAGGGAAATCAATCGCACTATGTTGCGGTTTATATCGACAATTCGTATTCGATGATGAATGAAAGCGAGCAGGGCAGTATGCTCGACCTTGCTAAACAGACAGCTTTGAATATTGCAGAAGCACATGGTTCGGGAGTTGAGTATTTATTATTGACAAACGCCATGCCAGCAGCCTATTATCGACCGATGTCGGTGGATAAATTTATTGAGGAGCTCGGGAAAATTTCTCATACATCCACAATCCGCAATTTCTCTGATATTGCGACCCGTGCAGAGAGTATTGTCTCAAGTCTTGTGGGTGCCGATGAACAGGTGAAATTGTATTTTATTTCTGATTTCCAAGAAAATGCAGCAGATATTAAATCCTTAAAAAACACCAAACATTTGCAATATGCGTTTATGCAGCTTGCTCCGCTTATGCAAGAAAATTTGAGTGTGGATTCGCTTTGGTTTGATACTCCGTTTCGTCGTTCAGGACAGCCGGAGCGATTATTTGTTAGCGTAAAAAATCATGGTGAAAGTGCGTATTCGGATGTTCCGTTGAATTTGTTTATTAATGATTCCTTGAAAGCTGTGAGCAGTTTCAGTCTGGCAGAACAGAGTGAGGCAATTGTGGAAATAAACTTTACAAATGCCATTGATGGATTACAGGAAGCTCGCATTGTTTTTGATGATTATCCGGTGCAGTTTGACAATACATTTTATTTCGATTATTGGTTGAGTGGTACACATAAAATATTAATTGTAGAGGGGCATTCAAGTTATGGATTTCCGAAGGGATTGTATCGCGATGAGCAGGTTTTTGATGTGGATTATGTGGCATTGGATGCTTTGAATTTAAATCAACTTGCTGCCTATGATTTAGTTGTTCTGTATGCAGTGAATAGAATTCCGGATGGACTGCAATCTCAGTTAGAAAGTTATCTCCAGGAATCGGGCGTTTTATGTTTGTTTCCTGATGAGAATGCAGATATTGTTTCATGGAATCAATTATTGGCAGGTTTTCAATCGGCTGAATTATCCGAGTGGACGGATTCAGTGCGTGAAGTGTATCAAATTGATTATGAGCATGATTTTTTCCGCGGGGTTTTTCCGGAAGCTCAGGAACAGGTTGATTTACCAAATATTACCGGCTCATGGAAGTTGAAAAAACGTGTTGGGATACAGTCTGAGGCTTTAATTAGTTTTCGTGATGAGGGTGAATTCTTGCTTCAAGTTAAACGCGAAAATGGCTTTGTGTATTTGTTGACATCATTGATACATGAAGAGTACGGTAATTTCAATCGTCATCCCCTATTAATTCCCGTTGTTTATAATATTGCCTTGAATATTCCGGGACAGCAGGCCTTATATCATGAGTCTGGCGAAGGAGGATATCTTGATATTTCCAATCAGGAAATTACGCGCGAGGCAAATATTGAAATTGTTGATGAGGAATTATCGATTATCCCGATGTGGCGTTTTACCGGGAAATCATTGCGGGTTTTTATTCCTGAAGAAATTGCTGATGCCGGACATTACCGTGTTTTACGAGACAATGAAATGATTGCCGGATTAGCGATTAATCACGATGCCTCTGAATCGGAAATGGAGTTTCTTGGCGCTGAGCAAATTGAAAGTTTAATCAGTGAATATGATTTGGATGTGGATTATTTTATGTCCGGATCTTCTGAAAAACTAAAGCAAAGTATTCAAAATATTGCTGTTGGCAAAAAGCTATGGCATTGGTTTTTACTTGCAGCTTTGGCTTTCGTAATTCTTGAGATTCTACTGATTCGCTTCATGAAGGATTAGGGGAGTCTCTCGTCCTAAAATTGGTTGACACTTTTATTTAATTTCTTAGTTCAAAGTTAATTACTTCAAAGCTATGGTATTTGTAATAATGACAACTCTAATTCGTATATAAATACGATTTTATCCTAAAGTTAAACTTGATAATTATTTATTCCTGTTCCGGTATTTGTAGATGCAGTTACTATCCCAAGAAGTGTGTAAAACTGTTTTCTTCTAAATCCAAAGTTAATCAACTTTTCATCATGTATTACATTTAATTTTTAGATTATTTTCTAATAAATGTAAATGCCTTGTTAGCCTTCATTTGACAGATCGGTAATGATTAGCATACAGCAGTTTGAGAACTTCCAATATTTAAGTTTGGAAGAATATTCGTTGGTAGGATTGTTTTAAGACATGAAATGTGAGGTAATGTCGATTATGCGTCTTACTCAGGGAGATTTTCCAGCAGTTTGTCGATGTCTTCTTCTGTGTTTTTTAGTTTAGTTCGGCAGCTTTTGATTAATTCAAGTGCTCTGGAAACCTTTGATGAGAGCTGATCCATATCGGGTTGTTGCTCTTCAATTTCGGTGATGATGGTTTCGATTTCAGCAATTGCCTTTGCGTATGATTCACTGTTTTTTGCCATGTTTCAAAAATATAAAAAATATGAATAGTATCCTATGGTCCAGAGTGATTTGTGTTCCTGTATTTTTATTCGTCGTTTAGTTTCTTGCTTTATTTGATACATGTCAAAAAGCATAGGATTTTTATTTCGGAGTTTAAATACTTATTTGTAATTTTACACACATTGTGAATTAATTAACATTTCAAATTTTGAACGAGTAAAAATAATGGCATGAAATTTAAACCAGAAGAATATCGGATACGTGATGAGCGCATGAAACCTTTTATTGATCCTGACGAGATTTGGGAATATGTTGAGGAGACTAAAAATCCCACACCGGAGCAAGTCCGTGAAGTAATTCAAAAATCATTAAACAAAAACCGTTTGAATTTGCGCGAAACTGCAATTTTGATTAATGCCAATACCCCGGAGTTGGTTCAGGAAATAAAAGATGGAGCCCGCGAGTTGAAGGAAAAGGTTTATGGTAATCGGATTGTTCTTTTTGCACCTTTATACATAGGGAATAAATGCAAAAACAATTGTACTTACTGCGGATTTCGTGCCAGTAATAAAGAAGCAGTGCGTAAAACTTTATCTGACCAAGAGATTGTTAATGAAGTTGAAGCATTGGAAGATAACGGTCAAAAACGTTTGATCCTAGTTTATGGTGAGCATGCGGATTACAGTCCCGAATACATTGCTGATAATGTGAAGACAGTTTACAATGTTAAAAAAGGGAAAGGCGAAATTCGTCGCGTTAATATTAATGCTGCACCATTGGAAATCGAAGGTTTCCGTACCGTTCGCGAGGCAGGAATCGGTACGTATCAGGTTTTCCAGGAAACCTATCATCCGGAAGCTTATAAATTGTATCATCTCGGGGGTCCAAAAGCAAATTATGATTATCGTTTAACTTCGCTTGATCGTGCTCAGGAAGCCGGCGTTGATGATGTGGGTATTGGAGCATTATTTGGATTGTACGATTGGCGATTTGAGCTAATGGCTATGGTGCGCCATACCAATCATTTTGAAGCCTGTTATAATGTTGGTCCGCATACGATATCTTTCCCGAGAATCACATCCGCTTCAGCCATGGATATCAATCGTCAGTATATTGTAAACGACGAGGAGTTTGTACGTATTATTGCAATTCTCAGACTTGCAGTTCCTTACACAGGTTTGATTTTGACTGCTCGTGAAAATGCGCAAGTACGAACCGAAGTAATGAGTTTTGGCGTATCGCAAATTGATGGTGGAACAAAACTTGAATTGGGTAGCTATTCTGAAAACCTGAATGAAGAACAAAATCTGAATAAGGAGCAGTTCACAATTAATGACAATCGCTCTTTAAATGAGATTATTGATGAGTTGCTCGACAAAGGATATATGCCGAGCTTTTGTACTGCCTGTTATCGCTTAGGCCGCACAGGAGAACATTTTATGGAGTTTTCTGTTCCCGGATTTATCAAGCGTTATTGTACTCCGAATGCGATACTAACATTGTCTGAATATCTTGTAGATTATGCGCCGGAAGCAACACAGGAAAAAGGTTGGGCTGTCATTGAGCGTGAGATTAATGATTTGGAAGGCTTTAACCGAAAAGATGAGCTGAAAAGCCGGATTGAGCAAATAAAACAGGGGAAACGAGATATGTACTTTTAAAATCCAGGATATTATGAATGAAATTCGCATATTAGGAATCCATGTCATCGACAGGATAAAAGAAGCCGGTATGACACAAGCCGTACTGACAAAACATGCAGGAATTATTAAAACCCGATTGGGCTTTCATGAGGTGTCTGAAGAGGTTTGCAGCCGTAATGGATTAATTGTGCTTGAGTTAAAAGGAAGCTCTGAACACTGGGCGGCTTTAGAACATGAGCTTGAGGACATTGGCGGAATCCGTGTTAAACAAATGAATTTTTCGATTTAATCCTTTTGTTATGAATGAACGTATAGAAATACTCGGAATATTAATTCGTGAACCCGAAACGAAAACGCATCACCTTCAGGATATTATGACTTCTTACGGATGCAGTATTCGTACCCGACTCGGATTAAATGGCTCAGAATACAGTAAAAATGGTTTGATAATTCTTGAGCTGAAAGGAAATGATGAGGAGCGTGAAAATTTCGTGCTTAAATTAGGACAGTTTCCCGGGATTGAAGTTCAAAAAATGGAATTTTAATTATGTCGGGAATCATAAATCTGACCCGTGCCGCCAGTATCGGAATTCATGCTTGTGTGTTAATTTCAAACGCAAAAGATCGTTTGAATGTGACACAAATCTCTGAAGCATTAAAGGCTTCCTCACACCACGTCGCCAAGGTTTTACAGAAATTGGCTGCCGAAGGAATTTTACATTCGTCCAAAGGGCCGAGCGGGGGCTTTTCCATGGCAATTGATCCTGCGAAAATAAATCTGCTTCATATTTATGAAATTATCCAAGGTCCAATTGAAGAATCCCATTGTCCGGAGTATTCTGATATTTGCCCTTTCCCGGAGTGTATTTGGGGGGATTTTGGAAATCAAACACGGGTGAACTTTAAGGAATATCTTGCAGCAAGAAGTTTGGCTGATGTGAAGATTGATTGATTGATTGCTTGATTGCTTGCTTGATTGATTGATTGCTTGATTGATTTTGGTTTTAATAAGCTTTCTTCATGTTCATTTCTTTCTTAATGCGTTTTCGGTATCCTTAATTGAGAATAATACCGATTAAACATCAGAATGGCGCATACTTTCACTTCGTTCTGTATGCTTGTTTTGCTGTAACACCGATTGTGAATCAAAATTGCCGATACAATTCATTTTATTTCTTGTATCAGCTTTGATTCTACATCGGCAT
>JAQIBY010000123.1 GCA_027858835.1 Bacteroidales bacterium
ATCTGCATCAAATAAACAACCATGGAGAGTAGTGAAACACGGCAATACTTTTCATTTCTATTTGCTCGAAACCCCGGGATACAACAAAATAAGCAAGTCCATTAACCTTCAGCGAATCGATATGGGCATTGCCATGTCGCATTTTGAAATCACTTGTGTGGAGAATAACCTGAAGGGGGGCTGGCAGGTAAAACAACCCGATATTGCAAACAAACAGGCACAATACCTGGTAAGCTGGGCACCAAAGTAGAAAACCCCATCAGCAGTATGCCGGGAAACTCGCAGCTCTCGGTCGATTTACTGGTCGAAAAAGCAAAAAAACTTTACGACAAGGGGATTCAGGCACTTTTGTTGTTCGGGATTCCCGAGCATAAAGACGAGACCGGTCTGGTTGCCTGCCAACACAATGGAATTGTACAACAAGCGGTACGAGCTCTTAAAAAGGAAGTACCCGGCATGTACCTCATTGCCGACATTTGCAATTGCGAATACACCCGGATATCCCGGGTACACAAGGCTTCAAACGATTCCGGTTTTAGCATCATTTCACTTCCGGTTTTGGCATCATTTCATTAACTAATTTGGCAATATCGATTGTACTAACTACATCTCATATAAACTACAATAGGAAATCCTCATAATTATCAGGATTAACAACCTTTAATTCGGCTGTCTTATATGCTTGAAAAAATTGTTTTACAGGCTTTACTTTTGCCATATTACTCCATTTAAATTCATATGCGTGAATAATCCCATCTGACTCTTCAATATAATCGATCTCTCTCTGTTCGCGGGTTCTCCAGAACCAATAATTTGACCATTTACGCGAATAATGTAAATATTTTATTCTTTCTGAAACCAAAAAGTTTTCCCATAAAGCACCAATGTCGGCACGCAACTCAAGTTGATTAAAATTTGCAATAAGCGCATTTCGGATACCATTATCATAAAAATAGATTTTTTTGCTATTTTTCAGCTCATTTCTCAAATTTCGACTAAAAGAACCTAATCGAAAAATCACAAATGATTTTTCCAATAAATTAATGTACTTTTCAACCGTTTTTGAATCCAATCCACAAATTTGCCCCAACTCGTTGTATGAAACTTGTGAACCTACCTGAAATGCTATTGCCTGTAACAACCTAATAAGCTTATCGGGCTTTTGAATTTGTTCCCATGAAAGGATATCTTTGTATAGATAACTATCAGACAACTGCCTAAGTATCTCCTTTTCTTCTCCCGGGTTACACACCACATCGGGATAATACCCATAAAGCATCCTGTGTGGCATCATACGTTTCTCTTCAAGTAAACCATGATGATTAACCATTTCGGAGAACGATAATGGAAACATTTTATATTCCCATTTACGGCCGGTGAGCGGTTCGTTCACCTTATTAGCCAACTCAAAAGATGAACTGCCCGTAGCAATCAGCTGTATGTCAGTTAATGAATCGGTTACTAATTTTAAACGTAAGCCTATATTTTCAATTCGTTGAGCCTCATCAATTATGAGCATATTTTTTTTTCCTAAAATTGATTTTAACCTACTCGCTGAAAGATTGAAAAACAATGCCTGTACATCGGGCTCATCACCGTTAAGCCAAAGATAATTTTCTTCAGATGAAATAATGGTTTTCAACAATGTGGTTTTCCCTACCTGCCGAGGTCCCATGAGTATAATTGCTTTTCCTTTGAAAAGCTTATCTTTGATCGTATGTTCTAATGTTCTTTCAATCATTTCTGAAAATATTTTATCAAAAATACAACATTTTTGGATTTCACTCCGAATATTCTTCAACTTTTTTGGATTTCATTCCGAATTTGTTGAATTTTTGAGTTTATAACATCGTCTAAAAAACAAAACACATTTTTGTAAAGCTTGAACTTTTCACGGTGAACCGTATAATTTTTTGTAATTTCGTTTCGTTTAATTTTCAAATCAATTTGACTTACTAAAATATGACATTTCCAACAACACGACTCAGAAGATTACGCACATCGCCGGTTACACGAAACCTGATGCGCGAAACGGTACTTACACGCGACGATTTAATCATGCCCCTATTTGTTTGTCCGGGCACCAAAGTAGAAA
>JAQIBY010000144.1 GCA_027858835.1 Bacteroidales bacterium
CAGGGCAGTGGTCAAAACGATAAAATTATGGAGGTACAGCAAAGCTCTGTGCGGTTTCCAGCTGAGTTGAGTAGCTTTGAGCTGCGCGATGGAAAAATTGAAATGGGAGCTTATGCACGTATGTTGAATAATGTAGTTTTAGGTAATGAAGATTATCCCATTACTTTGGATAACATTAAAATCACTTCAGAAGATGGAACCTACAACAATCACCGTAGTTTTGTTTTCTGGGGGCAACCCAACATTACAATTAACGATTGTGTGTTTGAATACGGGCAATATGGTTTGTATAATTATACCTACTGGGGCGCTCCACTTACAGTCACAAATTCAACGTTCAGAGATAACCAAACTGGTTTATACATGTATGATAAAGGCTTAACGCTCACAAATTGTACTTTTGACGACAATACACAAGTTGGTTTACACGCTGATAATATGAGCTTTGTTTCTGGATTAAGTAACTGTAAATTCAATAATAATAACGAAGGAATAAATTATCAAGGGAGCTCAAATGCTGATTTAAGCTTAAGTACGTGTGAAATATTAGATTCAGATAACGATGGCATTGTAACCGAAGGTTATTTTGATTTGGATTTAAATTGTACTTGGGTAAGAAATAATCAAGACGGGATTTCAACTAATCTAGGGACTACTGTAGATATAGCAAATGACGCAAGAAATGATTTGTCTGATAATATAAATGCAATTCGTTTAGATTATGGCAGTCTTTTAGCAAATAATGGATACAATAATCTTACATCTAGTAATTATGCAGTAATAGGTGAAACTCCAATTATATGCTTATTGGGATTTCCATCAAATCTTTATGCAGAACACAATACATGGGATTCAAATAATAATCCTCCAACGTATTTACAAAACTATAAACTTTGGGTTATTAATTGTAATCAAACTAATGTCAATATTATTGATACATATCCTGATGATATTTTCTGCTATCATATAATTTTTATTGGCAGAGATTTAGAGTCAGGGGCAGAATCAGGCAGTAATAATGATATCATACTTTCTGGCGAATCATCTGATGAAAGTTTATCATCACAAGTTGATAACTTGGAGCTGTCCATGCAAGAAGCAAATACCGCCGCTGCATGTCAGCAGCTTATTTCTGAAAGCATTACACTTATGGAAAACATCTATGGCATAGAAACTGCTGAAGCTTATTATCAAAGCAATCGCATTTGGTCAAATATTCATAATATTGTTGATAAGCATTATAAAATTATAGGCAGAGATAATGAAAATCTGGGCTTTAACCAGACTGTTAATCAGGTGATGCAGCTTAACGAGCAACTTATGCTGGATGCTGATGCCATAGCGTATTACGAATATGCCTTGGATAATGCATTGCTTGAGCGATTACGTGGGAATTTTGACGAGTCCTTATTATTGCTAGATAATTTAATTCCTGAATTGGAAGGTATGGACAAAGAAACTGCCTATGTAAACCGTTGGATTTGTCATATTGAAGCTGAGCGCGAAGCCGCATTACGCAACATAACACCAGAGGAATTTATGGATGCCGTTGCAATCTGCGATACTGACTATGAAAATACCTTGGAAAGCCTTTCTGACAATTTAGAAACCGATGAAAGTGTAGAGGAAACATCCACAGCACCAGAAATTCATATTGTTCCAAATCCCAACAATGGGAATTTCACCCTTGAAATTTCTGATTGTACAGAAGGTAGTAGTGTGCGCATAAGTAATTTGTATTCACAACCGGTATTTACACAAACCTTTACAGAATCCGGCACACAAACAGTGCAAATTACCGGGCTTTCACAAGGGCATTACACGGTTTATTATCTCGAAAACGAAACCGTTATTTCCAGCGAAAACATTGTGGTTGAGTAAAATTTGCAACCAATTTTTTATATGTTATTCGCTTTGGCTTGATCCCAATTATAAACCATAAAAAAATGCAGCCTCTTTTGGGCTGCATTTTTAGTGTGAGATTATTTTCTTTATTCCATTTCTGCAAAATATTTGTAGAAGTAAGGAATGGTTTCAATTCCTTTGAAGAAATTGAATAATGGGTAATTTTCATTTGGCGAGTGAATTGCATCTGATTCCAAGCCAAAGCCCATAAGCACAGATTTATGCCCTAATACTTGCTCAAAGGTTGAAATAATTGGAATACTACCACCTGAACGTACAGGCACGGGCACTTTCCCGAATGTGTCGGTAAAGGCTTTTTCTGCAGCTTTATACGCAGGCAAATCAATTGGGCAAACGTAGCCATATCCACCATGCAGATATTTTACATTTACTTTCACATAGTCAGGAGCCATGCTTTCGAAATGATCTTTAAATAATTTCTCGATTTTTTTATGATCCTGATTTGGTACCAATCGGCTTGAAATTTTTGCATAAGCAACTGAAGGCAATACGGTTTTTGCACCTTCGCCTGTGTAACCACCCCAAATTCCGCAAACATCCAAGGTCGGACGAATACCGGTATGCTCAGTTGGTGTAAATCCTTTTTCACCACGCAATGTATCAACATCAATCGCTTTTTTGTATTCTTCCACATTAAAAGGAGCTTCTGCTAATTTTGCGCGCTCTTTATCACTGACTTCAATTACGTCATCATAAAATCCGGGGATTGTAATGCGATTGTTTTCGTCTATCAAGCTTGCAATCATTTCTGCAAGGGTATTAATCGGGTTTGCAACAGCACCACCGAATAATCCGGAGTGAAGATCACGATTTGGTCCGGTTACTTCCACTTCCCAATAAGCCAATCCACGAAGTCCTGTTGTGATTGATGGGATATCTGGAGCAATCATTCCGGTATCAGAAACCAAAATAATATCAGCATCCAACATATCTTTATGTTCTTCACACCATTTGCCGAGATTTGGAGAACCAATTTCTTCTTCCCCTTCAATCATGAATTTCACATTGCACGGCAAGCTGTCAGTTTTCACCATAAACTCAAAGGCTTTAGCATGCATAAACGCCTGCCCTTTGTCGTCATCTGCACCACGTGCCCAGATTTTACCATCTTTAATTACCGGCTCGAAAGGTTCAGTATTCCACTTTTCAATCGGGTCAACCGGCATCACATCATAATGCCCGTAAACCAAAACGGTTGGTTTTTTTGGGTCGATGATTTTTTCACCGTAAACTACCGGGTTCCCATCGCTCGGGAGAACCTCTACTTTGTCCGCACCTGCTTCCAAAATCAGTTTTTTCCACTGTTCTGCACAACGTTGCATGTCGTCTTTATGTGCTGACAACGAACTGATGGACGGTATCCGAATCAGTGTGAATAATTCTTCAAGAAATCTTTCTTTGTTTTCTTCAATGTACTTTTTTACGTGTTCCATAGTGTTATGTATTTTTTAATAAACTCCTCTATATGCTCCTGAAAAATAGATATGCAAACGGATTCCTACAGCTTGGGAATGCTTGTTAAAGCTGCCGTAAAGGGAAGTTCCGATGCCAATGTCATAAAAAAACTTGTAGGTTAATTGTAATTCCGGAACAGCTCCAAGGGCTCTGTATCCATGTCCTATTAATGGGTTTTCCGGGTCTTCAATCATGCCAAAGGCAAATGATGGTCCGATAAAAAATGCTAAATTAAAATATCGTAATTCATATCTTAAGCCTGCTGCAGCAATGATGTCGTTGTGATAAGATATATTTCGAAGTCGATTGCTTAGAAAGAAGGTTTCATCTGAATAATGATATCCGAATTTAAAGTAAACCGGTTTGTAACGTATGTGATAGGCGATTGCCATGCTCAGCTCTTGTTGCTTTAAGATATAGTTGTTTGCAACTCCAAAATCAGCAGTCAGCCAATTACTCCCTGTTTGGTATATTTTATCGCCGATTTTCATTTCAGGGAAACGTCTGTCCCACTTGTCTTTTGGGGTTGTCGAACGGGGATTGATACTTTGAGCCATAAGCTTTGTCCCACCCGCTAAGACTATCAGAAAAAGGATATGTATTAATCGCAGTTTCATGCAGTATATTAAATTAGGATAAATATAATTCTATTTAACGAAATGCACAAAATTTTGGTATTAATCGTCGATTAAATCTTTTGCAGCAATTTCTAATTGTGCGTACCAGTCCTCTCCAAATCGTCTGATTAACGCATCCTTTAAGAAACGATATAATGGCAAACCTGCTGCTTCACCTTTAATTAATCCTGCTTCGCAAATGTCCCATTCATCATAATTTACTGCCGTAAAAATTGGATATTCCTTAACCCGTATGGGATACAAATGACATGATACCGGTTTTCTGAAAGTGATTTCTCCGGCTTCCCATAATTTTTCAATGGTGCAAATGCTTATTCCGTTTTCCTGAATTGCAAAAATGCACTCGCCGGAATTTTCATGAATCATTGTCACTAATTCCTCTTCCTGATCCACAAAACTGAGGCCTTTTGTTTCTCCTCGTTCAATGGATTCCGGTTTCATTAAAGCCTTTACTTTCGGGAAAATCTCGTGGATGATTTTGTTTTCATCCTCAGTTACGGGAGCTCCCGAATCGCCTTCTACGCAACATGCACCTTTGCATTTGCTAATGTCGCAGATGAATTTTTTTTCAAAGACATCCAAACTGACTAATGCATCTCCTATCGATATCATATTCGTTTTATGAAATAAGATTTGAACCTGTCATTTCTTCAGGGATTTCCAGATTTATTAATTTTAAAATACTTGGAGCAACATCAGCCAATTTGCCATTTTTAGCAGTTGAATATCGTTCTGTTACTACGATAAACGGAACCGGATTTAGCGAATGTGCTGTATTCGGACTTCCGTCTTTATTAACCGCATTGTCTGCATTTCCGTGATCTGCAATTATGACAACATCGTAATTGTGAGACTTCGCGGTTTCTACAACTTTTTCTAATTGACTATCTACTGTTTTAACCGCTTTTTGGATTGCTGAATATATCCCTGTATGTCCTACCATATCACCATTAGCAAAGTTGAGACATATAAAATCGTGGGTTTCGTCCTTTAACTCCTTTACTAGCTTGTCTGCTACTTCAGGCGCACTCATTTCCGGCTGTAAATCGTAAGTGGCAACTTTGGGTGACGATACCATAATTCGTGATTCTCCGGGAAATTTTTCTTCACGTCCACCGCTAAAGAAAAAAGTGACATGGGCGTATTTTTCCGTTTCGGCAATGCGAAGTTGTTTTAAATTGTTTTTTGAAAGATATTCACCCAAGGTATTTTTGACATTTTCTTTGTCGTAAATAATATGGATATTTTTGAATTCTTCATCGTATCTCGTCATTGTGTAATAATGCAACGGGATAGTTTGCATATCATGTTCAGGGAAATTCTGCTGTGTTAATGTCTGCGTAATTTGACGAAGTCTATCCGTACGGAAATTAAACGCAATCACAACATCACCTTCCTGGATATTTCCAATCGGATTATCTCGTTCATCTGTCATGACAATGGGTTTAATAAACTCATCGGTAAGGTCATGATCGTATGATTCCTGAATGCTTTTTAGTATATCTTTGCTCGGAGTTCCTTTTCCGCGAAGCATCAAATCATACCCGACTTTAATGCGCTCCCAGCGTTTATCTCGATCCATTGTATAGTAACGACCAACAAGGCTTGCTAACTCAGCTGGTGTATTTTCAATGTTTTTCAGTAGATTTTTGATATATCCTTTTCCGGATTGTGGATCGGTGTCTCGCCCATCGGTTAATGCATGAATAAACACTTTGTCGAGATTGAATTTTCCTGCCATTTGAGAAAGTGCAACTAAATGCGAATCCATTGAATGGACACCTCCCGGAGATACTAAGCCGAGAAAATGAATGGCTTTATTGTTGGTCTTAGCTGTATTCATCGCCTCAGCCATAGTTTCATTTTCAAAGAAACTTCCGTCTTGTATTGCCAGATTAATTTTCACAAGATCCTGATAAACAACGCGTCCTGCTCCAATATTTAAGTGTCCGACTTCTGAGTTTCCCATTTGCCCGTCCGGTAATCCCACGTTTTCGCCGCTTGCCGCCAACTGGGAATTCGGATAATTTTTCATGAGTGAATCGAAATATGGTGTAGGGGTATTTGATATAGCATCCGATTTATCGTGATTTCCAAGTCCCCAGCCGTCCAAAATGACCAGCATTGTTTTATGTGTTGCCTTATTCATGTTGTTTACTTTTAAAAGGAACAAATTTAGCTTTTTGTTGTTCAGGGGCAAAGCTTTTCGCGATATTTCAAATCATGCACAATTTTTGTACTTTCACAATGTGAATATACTGATCTTGATTATGAAAAAAATCCTCATCGTTTTATCGCTTAGCCTGATTGCCTTAGTGACAGATGCACAATTGCTTAATGAGAATGCAAATCTTGAACATGCTAATGTTTCTTATCTCGTTATTAATGCCGAAACGGGAGCAGAATTGCTGTCATATCGTGCGAATCAAAGCATGATACCGGCTTCTGTGTTGAAAATTGTCCCGACAGCTTCTGCGCTGCTAAAATTTGGAAAAGATGCAGTGTTTGAAACTAAGCTATTTACCAGCGGTGAGCTTACAAACGGTGTTCTGAATGGGAATGTTTATATACTCGGAGGCGGTGATCCTGCCTTAGGTTCCTTAAACTATCAGGAACATTATTATCAACCGGTTTCTTTTATTCAAAATTGGGTAATTCAGATTAAAAATGCCGGAATTAAGCGGATTCAGGGAGATGTTATTGCGATAGAACCCGAGTTGTTGATGCAAAAGGTTCCAAGAACCTGGTTGTGGGAAGATATTTCGAATCATTTCGGAGCCTCACCCGGTCAGTTAAATGTGTATGATAATTTTTATCAATTGCGCTTTAATACCATGGGTGCAGTCGGAGATATTGCCAAAATTGCAAGTGTTGTTCCTGATGATATCGGTTTGGAATTTGAAAGTCAGGTAAAGATTGCAGATGGCGGTGGTGACCAAGCCTATGTTTTTGGCGGTCCTGACTCTGAAAAACGATTAATTCTCGGAACCTTACCGGCAGGATATAATTCATTTGTTGTAAAAGCGGCAATTCCTGATCCTGCTAAGCTATTGGCAAAGCATTTTCATCAGCATTTAGTGGCGGCAGGTGTTCCGGTCAGCGGATCATTTTACACAGAAACCTTCTTGCCGCAAGAAACGGATTTGTTACTCAAAACTGCTTCCCCAAAACTGGAGCGATTAATTCATACGACAAATCATCGTAGCATTAATTTGTATGCAAACATGATTGGATCACTTTTCGCAGCAGATTCAAATATTAAAAGTGCTTCCGATGATATTATTCGTTTTTGGGAAAAGAAAGGGATGAACACCGATGGATTTATCCTTGAAGATTTGTGTGGTTTGTCGCCATTTAATCAGATTAGTGCAGAACAAATTGGCTTTATACTTAAAACGATGCATGATAGTGAAATGAACGAGACTTTTAAAAACTCATTGCCTGTGAGTGGAAAGTCAGGAACACTTCGGTATTTTGGTCATAATAAGGGGTTTCACGGAAAGTTTCACGGAAAATCCGGTTCGATAAAGCGAGTTTATGCCTACTCAGGTTATTTAACAACAAAATCCGGTAAAACTCTAATTGTAGCAGGATTTGTGAATCAATTTTCATGCAGTTCGAAAGAAGCTAAAAATGCCCTCGCTGATTTTTTTGACACGGTTTATGATGATTATTGATGCGGTTTCGCAAGGTTGACAAGCCTAAGAATGTGTGATGTTGGTGATTGCAGATTCCAAAGTAGTATATCAGATCTTAAGGCTATGCACAGCAAAGGCGATTTATATTATTGTTACACCCCTTCGGGGTTAAAGATAGCTTGCCCTTCTTTTACAATTACAATTGTGTCACCCCTTCGGGGTTAAAGATAACTTGGGCTTCTTTCTCAGTTACAATTATGTTAACCGCCAGCCGGCGGGTATAGATGTTATTATAGTGTTGTTTTATAATTGTGTCACCCCGGATTTAAATCCTGAAAGGGTGTAACAATCAGTGTACAATTCATTCGACAAACCCGCCAACTGGCGGGTGATACGGGATTAGTCATACCATTCAAATAAATATTTTTCATTATAATCGATGTTAAATTCGTTCAAAAATTTACCAATTTTATCAACAAGCCACGCATCAATTGTAATTGGTGCATCCACCGGTATATTTAAAAATGCGGTTGCTGTTTTAGTAAGGGTTGTGGCGTTACTTTCTTGATTTTTCAAGAATTTCTAAATCGCTGATTTTATTGTTGTTTAGAACAAATCGCAGCACAGTTTTTACTTTATGGATACCTCTGTTTCCTGCTGCTCCCGGGTTGATATGCAGTATTTTCAAATGTTTATCAGGCATGACTTTAAGAATGTGGGAATGTCCTGAAATAAAGATGTCTGGGGGATTTTTGAAAATTTCTTGTTTTACGGAAGGTGCGTATCTTCCCGGATATCCCCCAATGTGTGTCATAAGGATTTTCATTCCTTCAATTTCAAATTTCTGCTGTTCCGGAAATCGACTTCGGATAATGTGGTCATCAATGTTTCCAAATACTGCTCTCAAAGGTTTGAATGCCTGTAAACGATCAGCTGTTTCATTGGTGCCGATATCACCTGCATGCCAAATTTCATCCACAGCTTTAAAAAAATCGAAATATTCTTCATCAAGAAATCCGTGGGTGTCAGATAAGAGTCCGATTCGTTTCATGTTGCAAAGATGAGAAATTATTGCATTAAAAAAGAGACCCGGGGAGAGTCTCTTTTCGTTTTAAGGGATATAGGGGATATGTTCAGGGATTATTTTAGAATTTCAAACCATTCTGTAATGCTAACGCCTTCGGCTACTATTTGTGCTTTGTATTTTCCAGAATCGAAATCGTCAATCTGAATGACAACATGTCTTTTTCCTTCAGGTTTATAACCAAAATCAATTAATTTTACTAATTCACCTGATTCATCATAAATCATACAGCTTAATTTGCTACCTTTAAGTAAATTGAATTGTAGGTTCAAATTGTCAAAACTCGAATTCGGATAGACATTGAAGTCATCATTCACATAGTTACCAAACATTTCTGTTATTGAATCTGTTGGACTTGTTGTTTCTGAATTCACTGTAAATTCAATTGCGTGCGATTTCGATAAACCGACAAGTGTAAAAGCGCTTATTAATATTGTTGTTAAGATTGAGTCCACTCCGAAAAGTATTTTAGTTTTTAATTGATTAATAATCAGATATTTAATTGCATATTCCAATTGTTTTATGTATCTTGTTGTCATCATTAAAATAGCACCAGATGTTTAAGAAATCATCAGAATCGGGTCAACTTAACATTTTTACATCGCCCAAATCTTTGTTTTCCGGCAATTCGCTTAAAATGTACGAAGACGGGCAGGCATGGCATAATCAGTTTTGCAAGCAAGTTACCATGCGCATTGATGAAAATATTTTTCGGCCCCTTTATTGTCAGGACAACGGTACACCCAATGCCCCTATTCGTTTATTGGTTGCAATGATGATACTTAAAGAGGCCGAAGGCTTAAGCGATCAGAAGATTTTCGAGAACTGCCGTTTTAACCTATTGGTTCGCAGCGCTTTAGGCTTGCATAATGCAGACGACCCACTACCCACTGAATCAACCTATTATTTATTCCGCAAACGCATTCAGGAATATGCAAAGGAAGAAAACGAAAACCTCTTTGAAACTGCTTTTGCCCAAATCACCAAAGACCAATGTGCCGAATTCGAAGTTAGCGGAAAACGTATTCGCATGGACAGCAAGTTGTTGGGCAGCAATATCGCCTGGCTTAGCCGTTACGAATTAATACATGAAACACTTCGTCTGTTTTATAACCAGGTGAAACAGGCTGGTCAACTGGACAAAGCAACAGAAGACCGGTTAGACGAGCTTCTCCAATTGGAAGGCAACAAGGTTGTTTACACTTGCTCCAGTGAAGAGGTAAAAAACCGGTTGCAGGAGCTTGGCGTGTTGATATACAAGATATTGCCATTATTTTCGTCTTCAACAAGTGCTTATTATCAAACCCTCCAACGAGTTTTCAACGATCAGTATAGGGTAGATGAAAAAAAAGTGGTGGTTGCCCGTGAAAAAGAAGAAATATCGGCCAAATCGGTTCAGTCACCAAACGATACAGACTGTCACTATCGGAACAAGGGTGACCAAAAGGTGAAAGGTTATAGCATCAATTTAACCGAGAGTTGTGATGATGACAAGCCACTAAACCTGATCGGCCATGTCGATGTGAGAAAAGCGAGTACTTCTGACGTTGATTTTCTTCAAGACGGCATCGATAAAGCACAGGAAGTATTCCCCGACAAGATTGAAGCCACACATGCTGACGGAGCTTACCATAGTCCTGATAATCAACAATATTGCAAGGATAGCGGTATCAACTTATACCTCCATGCCATACAAGGGGCGAAAAGCAGGTACCAGTTCAACTTCTCCGAAAATGCGGAACTTTATATTTTTGATACCATAAACAACGAGATTATTGATCCAAAAACGATTATCAGCAAAGACGGCACCGTTAAATGGCGCATCAAAACAGAAAAAGCTTACCGGTACTTTACTCAAAAAGATATTGACGGATACCTGATCAGAAAACAGATTGCAGAAACACCCATTGAAACATTACAGTTCCGCAACAATGTTGAAGCCACCATTTTTCAGTTAGGCTACCATTATCCAAACGCAAAAAGCAGGTACCGTGGTGAAATCAAACACCAAATGTGGGCCAATATCCGCTGTTTATGGGTGAACTTTGTCCGGATACTGAAATACATAAAACAATTATGTCAAAGAACTTCATTTTTTGAAAATATTTCGGTCAAATCATTATTTTCTGTCTGCTGGCGAGGTAGGTCCGCACTCTATTTTGCAATCAACTCAATTTTAACGGCAATTTTGCCAAACAACCAGTCAAGTTCCGAAAATATCCGATTCTCCATTAGTTGAGAAAATAGGGTTATCGGATGGGACTCAAGATTAGATTTTTCATAATTTTATTTTTAGTTAATGTTCAATGCAAACTTAAGGCGCAGAGGACTCTATAACAAATATGTTTGACTGACACATCATATTGTTTGATGAACGACTATTTAGACTTGATAAAAATAACAAATTGATAATTATTCTTATTTTTGTAAAAAAAATGCGATGCAAGTTTATTATTCACCGGAAGCAGTAAGTGGGCAGATTATCAGTTTAGATCAGAATGAATCTCATCATATTGCTAAGGTAATGCGAATGCAACCCGGCGACAGCATTTATGTTGTTGACGGAAAAGGGAGTCAATTTGCTGCGAAAATTCAGGGAATTGCAAAAGCCGGTGTGCAAATTGCCGTTGAAACTTGTGTGAAATTTGAAAAAACACCCGAAAGTTTATTGCATATCGCCATAGCTCCAACGAAAAACATCAGCCGGTTTGAATGGTTTCTTGAAAAGGTAACGGAAATTGGCGTGGCTGAGATTACCCCATTGCTTTGTGAAAACTCGGAGCGTAAGCATATTAAACCTGAGCGTTTAGAAAAGATTATTGTCGCAGCGATGAAGCAGTCAAAGCGATTGTATAAACCTGTTTTGCATGATTTGCAGTCCATTGAAAATGTCTTTAATATTTCTGAGCTTGAAAAATTTATTGCCTATTGTGAAGACATTCCTGACGAGCAGTTAATTTCTCATTTGAATCCGAAACGAAAAACTATCGTTTTAATTGGTCCTGAAGGCGATTTTTCTGATACCGAGTTGAAAACAGCCATTCAATCCGGGTATAAACCGGTTGCATTGGGAAATTATCGCTTGCGCACAGAGACGGCTGGAGTTGTAGTCAGTCAAATTGCACAGGATAAGGCTTTATGCTTTTAATTCGCGGAAAACAAGGCGAAATTCACGCCAAAAATCAAACTTGGCATTGGGTTCAGATTCACATCATTTGTTAAAGTCGAATTCAAATTATATTGTGCAAAGGCTGAAATGGAATTTACACCGAAAGCAAAAGTGGGTCCGTAGGACAGTTGATTGAAATCGCCGTTTCTGTATTCGGTTTGATTAATTGCAATATTATCATCTTTATACCGCTTGTACCACCCTGAACCCAGATGGTAATCTGCATAAAAACCCAAATCAATGTATGGTCCAAAATAATTTCCGCGTCTTGATTTCAGATAAAAACGCATAAACATTTCTGATTGAATTCCGTTTTGAAACGTGCGGATTTTGTCCCAATTTCTTGTCGTATCAAACACTTCAATGGTGTTCTCGTTTAGATTGAAAAACCGATTGCTGTAGGATAATTTCAATCCGACATCCATAAATTTGAGCGTTTTCATTTTATAAGCATAACCAATATTGTGTTGTCCCGAGGACGCAATTTTTACATCGTATTTAGTTTCTGTCGGAATTGCAAATCCATAATTCCAGAACCAATACCCGAAATGCTGCCGATTTGGCCCCCACTTGGTTTCTTTATAAACCCGATCAGGTTCGTTTTCTTCGAGAAGGACAGCTTGAGAAAATGCGGGTGTAATGATAAATCCTGCGAGTATTAAAAATAGTATTTTTTTCATTATTGAAATTTCTTTGGGTTAAAATTAGGAAAAAAGTTTAAAATGTGAATTTTTGTGAATATCCCTTATAATGAACCATTAGCGTTTTTTCTTTAAGATTTTCTTTGGACAAGCTTAAAGGCGTTTGTCGTTGAACTTCCAGCACTTTATATGATGTTAGCTTTCCTGTTTCATCCTGTATATGATAAAACAATCGTGATTTATCATGAACGGTTAAGCATTCAAAAACTTCATCCGTTATACGAACCGCTATTTCATTTTCTTCATCGATTATATCAAAAGTTTTTTCAGCAGTTTTTTTGTTTAATAACTTTCCGGCGTCAGGAATTCCGTAGCCATGTGCATAATCGAAATAGGGATATAAACTTCCTGCGCTTTCTATTTTTGCCTTTAATTCCATCACGCTTAATTCGGGAAATGCTTGCTTTGCACATGCTGCAAATCCGGCTGCAAGTGGTGAGGCAAAGGATGTTCCGTAGGAAATCCCGTATCCGCCCTGTTTATTTGCAACCACAGCTTTTCCTGAAGCACATATATTTGGTTTTAGTCTGCCGTCTGCCGTAGGTCCAAAGGACGAAAAGTCAATATGCAAATATGAATCAGGGCTGACACCGCCGATACTTAGAATAGAGTCTGCATCAGCAGGGGTGCCGATATAATGCCAGGAACTTGAACCATCGTTTCCAGCAGCATTCACAACCAGAATTCCTTTTTCTGCAGCTTTGTTGGCAGCGCGGGATACAAGACTGGTTATTCCGTCCATATCTTTTTGGAAATAACGGTGATAAGTGTATCCGAGCGATGAATTAATGATGTCAGCGCCTTTTCTGTCTGCCCATTCCATTGCCTGCATCCAGTAGATTTCCTCTTTGTATGGTTCAGTTCTTTTCTCGGTGCGTGCAAGCAAAAATTCGGCATCTGGTGCCAAACCAAGTAATTTGTCGTGATATTTTCCGGCAATATTGCTTAAAACCATTGTTCCGTGCTGAATTCCGCTGTATGGATTGGGGTCATCTTTAACAAAATCATAGGTATCAATAATGCGATTTTCTTTACGGATGTGCTCAAATGCGGCATGACTTTCAACCCCGGGAAATCCTCCGTCAAGTACGGCAATTCGCACTCCTTTGCCACTCAGATTTGCTTCGGTTAAATAGTTTGGGTAAAACATGGCAAGTTGTGAAAAACGAAGTGATTCCAGCGAAGATGATTTGCTTGCTTTGGTATCAAAATCGCAAAATGGAGATGTTTCGGGAACGAAAGCTTTATCAATCTTACGGATAAAATTTAAATTATAAAGCGCTGCAATTTCTGCTTCAGTTGCCTTGATATAAACCGCATTGACCCAACGACTAGCACCCACCAGTTCTGTCACAATATTTGAAATCTCACGCTGATAATTCTCGTTTACCGGATAATCCGAGACATCGAAGTCTATATTTTGCAAACTCCGACGGGCAATTGCTTTTTCCGTGAAATCGGATTCAATGGAATAATCTGCAATGTTTTTATTCTCAAGAAACACCCAATAGTCAGTGGTTTGAGCAGATAATCCCAAACTACTGAAAAGCAAAAGGGAAACGAATAGTCGGATTGTGTTGTTCATCAAAGCATCTGATTAGTTAATAACAAAAATACATAGCTCTATCAAAAAAATAATGTTTTGAGACAATATTGTTGTTATTTACACCAAGTCTAAATAAAAATAAAATAATTATGAAAAATATTACGATAGTTTTAGCGATATTAATCTCAAGCCTTAGTTTTGGTCAAATGCAAGTTAACGCTTATGCCAAAGTCAATACTATTTCGGGAGTGAGTTTATCCTGTAGTCATCTTGATGAAGCAAATGATAGTTTTGATCTTGGTGATGTAATTATGGTTTATCAGGTGCAGGATGATGTTTTAGGAGGCAATGCAAATAATAATTCTTCTTTTGGAGATGTTGCTGATATTCGCTCAGCCGGGCTTGTTGAGTTTGCTGAGATTGCAAGTATTACAAAAACCGGAAGTAACATGACAATTGAATTAACTGAACTTCTTGATGAGTCTTTTTCTATTACTTCTAATAAAAGCATTCAGGTTGTGAGTTTTCCAACTTTTACGGATTACACGACTACTGATGATATAATTGCAAAAGCCTGGGATGGGCACATTGGTGGAGTTGTAGCATTTCATGTTGCCGGTCGTTTAACTTTATTACATAATATTTCTGCTGATGCAGCTGGTTTTCAAGGTGGACAGCCAAGTAAGGACAGTGGGAATTCCTGTGATGAAGGAACTTTCATTACCTCAAACTCAAATTATGGAGCGAAAGGAGAATCGATTTATAGAACAAATAATTCGAATTTAGGAAATGGGAAAGGGAAAATTGCCAATGGTGGCGGCGGTGGTAACGTCCATAATGGAGGCGGTGCCGGAGGAAGTAACTTTACTGCCGGTGGAAATGGTGGGTCAGGTTGGCTTTGTACAATTGGTTCAGGCGGAATTCCCGGGTTGAATTTATCCACATACATTCTTGCGAATGAAAACCGTATGGTTTTTGGCGGCGGTGCAGGTGGCGGTCAGCAAAATAATTCTTCTGCAACTCGTGGAGGTAACGGTGGTGGCTTAGTTTTCATTAAAGCTAATGAAATTTATGTGAGTTCAAATGCTCCTGTTATTTCGTCTAATGGTGAAGATGGACCGGATACTTATAATGAAGGGCAAGATGGTGCTGGTGGCGGTGGTGCCGGTGGTTCTGTAGCGCTCATTGTTGATAATTATGTGTTCGATAATGCTGGTACATTAAGTGTGCAAGCAAATGGTGGAAATGGCGGAAATGTTATTCATGTTGATGAGCACGGAAGTGGCGGCGGAGGCGGTGCCGGTGCGATTAAATTTTTCAGAGCTGACCCATTGGATTATTCGGAACTATCATCAAGAACTGATGCAGGGCTAGCTGGAAGAAGATCAAATAATAGCCAGCCGTTTGCAACAGGAGAAGGTGAATCCGGTAACGGAACAATGCATTATTTTGAATTTGGTCGCGATTTGAGTAGTTTGTTGCCTGTGGAAATGCTTCAGATGGGAGTTGAGTGTGATGAAAACATACATCGAATTTTCTGGACAACGGCTTCGGAAAGCAATAATGAGTATTTCTTAATTGAGGCTTCTAATGAAGCTGATATTTGGATGATTTTGGAAAGTGTTGCAGGAGCAGGAAACTCTCTTACTTACAATGATTATGAAGTGATAAATCCAAAGGCAAATTATGATTATTATCGAATTTCACAGACAGATTTTGATGGCACACGTGAATATTTCGAAATATTGACTGCTGATTGTCAGTCTGATCTGAAATCTTTAGAAATTTCTAGCTTATATCACGATGGGAATTCATTACAAATTGAGTTTAAGGGCTTGCATTCCGGAAATCTGGATGTGCAAATTGTAAATAACCTTGCTCGTCCTGTTTTTCAGGAAAATATCTCTGTGTTTGGTGGTGAGCAATTTTTAAGTTTGCCAATCGATTTTAAAACCGGTATTTATATTGTAAGGATAAGTCAAAACGGCAAACAATTAAGTGATAAAATTATCATTAGATAATGATTAAATGATATTTTACTAAAGCTGTCAATTAAGTTTGGCAGCTTTTTTTATCTACATTGATTTTCATCCGACAACAGTGAATTGTAATGGGAAAAATAAAGCGGGGTAATACAGTATATCACTGTAATTGCAAAGTATATCCATAAATAGCAATCCAATGGAAAACACTTCCTGCTATCACTAATAAATGCCATATTAAATGACTATATTTTATTTTTTCCATTTTGAAAAAGAGTACTCCTAATCCGTAACATGCCGCACCAATAATAATAAAACCGACCCCCATAGAATCCATGTGTTTATAGAGAGGCATTAGGAATAATACAAAAATAAAACCCATAGCTAAATAAGCAATCACATAAAATATATTTACTCCTTTTTCAAATTTATTTGGGATTATAATTTTTACAATCACACCTGTTAAGGCAAAACCCCATGCAATACCAAACATTACCCAACCCCAATCGTTTCTAATGACAATCAATGAAAGCGGTGTATAGGTTGCAGCAATAAAGAGGAAAATGGCTATTTGGTCAAAATTATGAAAGAAATTTTTGCTCTTACTTCCGGATATTAATGAATGATTTAATGTTGATGATATATAGAGTAAAATAAGAAACGACCCATAGACAGCGTAGCTAACAATATGCCATCCCGTGCCATAGCGTGTGGCTGAGACAAGCATTAAAACTAATGCCACGATAGCAAATGCTATACCCAAACCATGAGAAATTGAATTTGCAATTTCTTCGCCTTTTGTGAAACGATTTTTCGTCATAAATTATGTTTAAAACCTTTTGTGAGATTTTTTATTCTCTTCCAATTACCTCTATAATTTGAGCATAAAGCTCAGGGATTTTATTTTTAACGACATCCCAGACAATTGAATAATTGATACCCAAATAATCGTGAATTAATCGATCTCTCATTCCTGCCATTTTTCTCCATTCAATTGTGCTCCATTTAAGTTTGAAATCGGCAGGTATTTTTTTCGATGCTTCTCCAATAATCTCTAAGCTCCTTGTTATCGCCCGTTTTAATGTCTCATCATCCAAAAACTCATCTTTTGTTTTATCTGATGTGATAACTGAAAGTATGTAAGCGCTTTCATCACGGATATGCTTTAAATACTCAATCGGTTCTTTAGACATATGTTACTTCATTTAAAATAGTTGGTCCAATGTAAGGGCTTAATCCATTTTTTGTGACGATTTCAATTTTGTAATTTTTAAATAAGTTTTCAATAATATCGTAAACTGCCATATAATTGTCAAAGTTTTCTTTGTCTGATTCAAAGTCAATTAAAATGTCAATATCGCTATTTTTAGATTGCTCATTTCTTGCATAGGAACCAAATAAACCGATTGATTTAATTCCATATCTGGATAATTCAATTTCTTTGGATTTTATTGTACTCAATATAAATTCCTTATCTGTCATGTTCCCGGTTTTAATATAATAAGCGTAACGTTTTTTTCTCATCTCTATAATGAGGTTGCATGCTCATACTTCAAAAATACGAAAAATTTTAATACAATCATGATTGTTTTGCCTCAAGCATTCAGATTGAATATTTGTGCAATTCGTTAATTTATCAGATGCTTATTGGGAGATTTAATTTCTCGATGAGAGATATCTTAATTATTCCGTATTTTCCTGATGAATTAAATTGTCGGGATGAGTTAAGTTGTGTTCAAATTGAATTGTCAAGTGCAAATTTTCGATTGACTCTTTTAAATTATTTTCAATGCTTTGACTAATTTTTTCCGTCTCGGAAACGGTGATATTTTCTTGCAATTTTATGTGACACTCAATAAAACAGCGCATGTCATCCAATGTCCATGCATGAATATGATGCACATTTTCAATGCGATTGTCCACTGTTTTTATCTGTTTTGCTATGCGTTGAATGTCAATATTTTCAGGCGATGCTTGCATGAGAATATTAATGGAATGTTTTAAAATCTTCAGTGTGTGAATTATCAAATAAACGCCGATTGCAATGGTAATTAGCGGGTCAATCCAGTAAATATCCCATAAGATAATGGCAATACCTCCTAAAATCACAGCAAATGAGGATAGTGTATCTCCCAGTAAATGCAGATAAGCGGCTTTTATATTAAGATTTTTTGCTTTATGAGGATTCAGAATAAACACTGAAATTAAATTAGCAAGCAATCCGGAAATTGCGACAATCAGCATGAGTCCGCCTTTGATTTCTTCAGGGTTTGCAAAGCGTTTTCCGGCTTCAACAAACAAAAAGATTGAAATGACAATTAAACTCACGGCATTAAAGAGGGCGGCAATGATTTCAATTCGCTTATAGCCAAAGGTTTTACTTTCATTGGCTGCTTTATTCCCAAATCGGTTTGCAAGATAAGCCAGAAAAATTGCAATTGTATCACCCAGATTATGCAATGCATCTGAGAGCAAAGCAAGGCTGTTGGACAGTAATCCGCCGATAATTTGCACAATCGTGATGAAAAAATTCAACAAAGTTGAGATTAGCAGCCCTTTTTGCCCTTTATCACTATGGTGATGTACATGTGTGCCCATGTGGTTTTAACAATGTTAAACAGAAAAAGTTTTATTTAGTGGGAAATCCGACGGTATGGCATAAAATTACTTCCTGATAATCTTCGAGTCCCAGCATTTTGTGTAGTTTTTCTGCATCGAACCAACCTCTGACAACACTAGCCAGTTTTTTTGACGCACAGTACAAATACACGTTTTGCGACATAAACCCGGCATTAACTCCTGAAGTGCATTTATATTCTTCAGATGTTGATTCTGCCTTTTTGTAATTTGCGACAAAGATCAGATTCAATGGGGCTTTTCCAACAAAATCCTGTCCTCCGGTTTCTTTGCGGATATCTTTGTCCATGATTAATTGTAATGCATTTTTTTCGGGAATGTAAAGGAAAACACCTTTTTTAATACTGATATAAACATCCATTTCCTGTTTATTTCTGGATGAAGGAGCTGTGTGTTTTCCACTTTTTCTGTTAATACCCCATGCAGCCCATAAAACATTTGATATTTCCTGCATGCTTAAATCTTTGTCGGAAAATTCCCGCTGTGAGCTTCTATTGTTCAGCGCGTCCATAATTGGCATGCCACCGGTTATTTCAGGTTTAGGTAATTCAATCATTTTGTCTTGTGCAATTACAGGAATTGTAAAAAGGGTTGCAAATAATAGAAAAGCGATTTTTTTCATAATTTTAAAATTTAAAAAACAAGCCCCGAAATATACGGAGCTTGTTTGATAAGGTTACATTATTCAGACTTTTTACTTGAGCAAGGTGCTTTTGACCCGCCACACGCTTTTTTCTGATGACTTGAGCAGGGGGTTTTTGCTTTTGCAGTCCCCGCTTGTTTAACAGATGCTTTGTAATCAATTTCTGCCAATGATGCAATCAGGTCTTTTTCAGTACATTTTTTTGTTACATACTTGACCTTAACTTCGTCCTTTACGTGATCGGCCTTGACATCTTTAACCCCTTTTGTGTAAGCTAATTGTGTTTGAACTTTTTCAACACAAGCATTACAGTCCAAGCTTACTTCCAGCGTTGTATAGCTGTACTTGTCATCGGTATTTTCATCTTGAGCAATTGCATGATTGGTTCCAATCATTAAAACGAGGATACTCAAACTCATAATCATTAAATGTTTCATAGCGATAAAATTTAATTGTTATTATATTATTTGTTTAAATTTTTAAGTTCCCATCTGACACCAAGATAAATTTTCCTTCCTTCCAATGGTCCCCAAATCATAGCTGCATCAAAATACGAGCCAAATGGATTTTCAGCATCAATAATCGGGCTTTCTTGTTTGTAATTCATGATATTTTCCAGTCCGAAATACACATTCCATGTTTTGAAATATTTTGTGATTTGTGCATTAAAAATTGGATAAGGATCAAAGGAATCACCTCTTTGAAGCAATTCCGGGTTTGCTGCTGTCGAAGGAATTCTTCCTCCGCCATTTAATTGTGCGGTTGCATCAAATTGCCATTTTTCGAGCGGCGTTTTGTACGAAGTTGTCACAAATCCTTTAGATCGACTTCTTAAAGGAACTTCCAGTAATTCTCCGTTAATTGTTTGTTTCACATCATTGTAACGGAAAGCTGTTCGCAGATCCAATCCTTTAACAAGTGGTGCAGATAATTCAATTTGATATGTATTTGAATAGGATTCACCTTGCAGATTTGAGAAATGCACTTCACGCACATCGCTGTCTATATCGACAACTAATTGGTTCTCAAACCATGTGCGATAATACTCTCCGGTTACACTCCATTCGTGTTTCCCCATCATAAAATATTGAGTAATACCGACTCCGGTATTCCAGGCAACTTCGGGCATGATATCAGTATCAATGCGCATGTCTCGTGAGGAAGCTAAGAGATAAGAGTTTTCAGCTAAGATATTTGCTGTTCTCCATCCTTTTCCCGCTGAAGCGCGGATAACTGTAATGCCTGTTGGCTTGTATTTTAAATGGAAACGTGGCGTGTAAAACATACCATATTCATTATGATGGTCTGCTCGGAATCCAGCAATAGCACTTATTCCATTATCAAAATTCATGGAATACTGAAGGTATGCACCGGGTACAATTTCAGTTCTATTTATGGGTGAATTGTTCAGAATTTCATCATATTCATCATATTTCAGACTAAATCCGGCATGATAAGTATGTTTTTGATTTACGATGATAGATTGCCAAATCAAATTTCCATAATAACTCAGTTGTTCTGCATCGTAATTATTTAAACCATATAATCCCTGATGGTTGTGATACGAGAAATTATTAATTAAGGCAATACTGGTTTGATGCATGTTTGGTAGCACATAACCATTTTTCAAGAAAGCTTCAGCGCGATTTGTTTTAATATGAATTCCATATTTTGGGACATCAAGCGTATTTTGATAACCCGGAGTAAATCCAATTTGGCCGCCAAGGCGATTTTCATAATAATATTTTACTCCAAATCGGGTTGAGTAGCCTTTATGATTATCATAATCTAAGCGTGCAAAGAATAGGTGCCTGTCAACCAAAGGATGATCTCGGAAATTATCATTATTGTTGTCGTTTTCAAACAGACTTTTCCCGTGATGTGTTGAAATCATTCCACTCCAGTTCTCATTCATAATCCACCGGCTGTTGAAATTGATTTCAGTACGACCTTTGTCATTAACAAACCAATTCAAATACACCGGTTCCGATGTTTTTGGCTTTTTATATTCGATATTAATTTGTCCGGTAATTGCATCGTAGCCATTGACAACGGCAGCAGTCCCTTTGGATACCTGAATTGCTTCCATCCATGGACCTGGAACATATTCCAATCCGTAATTTGTGGACAATCCATAGAAATTCGGAAAATTCTCTGTCATCATTTGTACATAACGTCCTGACAGCCCGAGCAACCGTATCTGCTTCACTCCGGTTGCTGCATCGCTGTATGCTGCATCAACAGATGCGTTAGTTTCAAAACTTTGAGATAAATTACAACAGGCTGCTTTATGTAATTCGGCTCCTGCAATGTTTTCAACATGCATGGTGGCCATCCTATCAATAGAGGTTGATTTTCCTCGTTCAGCAACAGAAACTTCATTTAACACTTTGCCGGCAAACAGTTCAATATTAAGCTTCGTTTTCCCCTGGGTGTCAATTGTGTCTTTTTGATATCCGACAAAACTAACAATTAGATAACGTTGTTCTGCAGAGCGATTTATAACAAAATTACCGTCTGTATCTGTTGAGGTTCCTCGTTGGGTGTCCATCCACTGTAAATTTGCACCTACCAGTGGTTCTGCTTCGCCGCCAACACTTTCATAAACTTGACCTTCAATGCGTTGGGCGTTTAGCTTGAGATGTGCTGTTAGTGCAAATAACAGCAATATTAAAATTTTGGGTTTCATAAATTAATTTTTTTTACGTAAAAATTGAGTTCAGACAATGTAATTAGTCTGGTTTGTTTGTTTTTTACGCAAAAATCAAATTAGGAAACAACAATTTACTATGTTAATTGAGACAAGGTTCGGGGGTCGGGGTAGCTGTTTTAACAGGGGTTTTATGTCTTTTTCAAACCAAAAATCAGAAATTTCTGAAAATGCCCCTGAAAAGCTAATAAAACTAATGTGAGAAATTAAATTTTCCGAATTATTTGGTGGGATAATGCTTGTAATTTCAGCATTATAATGTGTTACATGTTTTGATTGATCAATTTCACATTGCTCACTACAACAAGAAGATTGCATTTCTGCAAGAGAACAAGAACAATTATGTGCTGCCCTCGGTTTTTCAGGAATTAGAAACCATGTTGTTTTAAAACCTTCTTCACAGTGATTGCAGAAGTGGTGCTCAAGCGTGAATCCAAAAGTTGAAATCAGCAAACTGAGCATCAAAATAACAGACAGTATTTTATGCAAAATTTTCACTTTGCTAATTTACAATGATTTTAAATACAATAGCAAGAAAAAGCGAATTGTTTTGTAAATTTTTTAATTTTGCATGCGAAATGGATATTTTTAGCATAATTGGGATTGCAATTGCGTTGAGTTTTGACTCGTATGCAGCTTCGGTGAGTTGCGGATTAAATTGTTCGCGCTTTTCTTGGACAATTAAATTATTGATTCCTTTTAGTTTTGCCTTTTTCCAAGCCTTATTGCCCTTAGTGGGATATTTTACAGGCGTCCAGTTAATTCGATTCATTGATTCCTGGGATCATTGGTTGGCTTTTGGACTTTTATTGTTAATCGGCGGAAATATGATTCGTGAAGCATTAAAAAAACCGGAGGATAAAAAGCAAATTCGAATTACGGTTTCCCTGATAATCGGCATGTCGCTGGCAACCAGTATTGATGCACTTGCCACAGGGTTTAGCCTCGGCTTGTTACATGTTGACATATGGTTATACGTACTGCTGATTTTTGTTGTTACTTTTCTTGCCAGCGCATTCGGCTTAATGACCGGAAAGCGTTTTCAAACACCTAAAGTCCATCGATGGGCGGGAATAATTGGCGGAATAATTTTAATCGCGATTGGTGCAAAAGTTGCGATATCACACATGATTGATCACGGAATGTTAAGTTGATTTCGCATCGTTTAAAGTTTCATCCGGTAAAGGGAAATTAAATCTCCGGTGAATTTTTTACGGTAAAGGAAATACAGTCGATTATTGTTAACCTCAATTTTATCTATCCATTGGTAATCCGGGATTTTGTATGATTCTAATATGTCTCCTGAAATTAGACTGATTTCCCGAATATGGTATAAGCCGGCTCGTTGATACAGTGCGTAAACTCGCCCTGCGATTTCATCAACAATGAGTTTTTCTTTAAAGTCTCTGTCATGATGAGCATTGCAGTTGATATCACGGATTTTGTTAAATGTCTCATCATAAACAATAATCTCATCTTGAATAAAATTAAAAAAATAAAGGCTGTCATTAATCTGAATTAGGGGAGAGTAGATGGAATCAAAAAAGCACATTTCTTCAAAACGAATGTCGGCTGCAGTTGGCTTATTATTGCCCATTGCATGAAATCTTCCGCGGTCAGCGAGCATCCTAAGGCCAATTGGATCTTCCACATTAATCACAGCATTGGCTTTTTTGCTGATTTTGTTTACTGCGTAATAATCGATCATCTGATTATGCGCCTGAAAGATTTGAAATAAGTATGCACTTTCTGTTTCAAATTTACATGGATACATAAATTCTTCAAAGCGTTTTCTTGGTTCAGTATGAATGAATTTGTACTCGTTTTCTTCCCAGCGCATTTGATACGCAGTATTTTCTGTCAGATAATGCAAGTTGTTCATGCAATCTCTGTAAAACTGACCTTCAACACCAATAATTTGTTTGCTTAATGTATCGCCATTTGGACTGATTGCAATGAGCCAGGGATTTTCTTCTTTTGGATATTTGTAGCAGTAACCGGATAATAAAATGCTGTCTCCTGCAAAAATGTAATCCTTAATATCGAATAACATACCCTTAGTGATATTGACGACCGGCTTCACAATGGCATCGTCCAAAAGGTAAATTTGCGGAGAAAGTGAGATTCTACGGATTTGTCCGGCGCGGCTTACTTCCAGTGTTTTTGTGTTGTAAAAGATATGTGAAAACCGAATTTCTGCAGGAAGGCTTTTTAGTCTCAGGGTAAAATAGCCGGAAGAGTCGCTTGCACAGCCGTAATTTGTTCCTGTAACACTGATGTTTACATTGATAATTGGTGCTTTATTGACGCTGTCTGTAATGCGCCCGGTAATTGTTCGGAATTGTGCATTTCCGATCAAACTCAAAAGGGCTAATATGACAGTCAATAAGTATTTCATTTTATTTCGTTGAGTTTTTCTAATTCATCATGAGCCATAACACCGTAATAGCTGTTGCTTTGTGATATTTTTGTCAATAAGATGCGTGTCTGTTCAATGTCTTGAATTGCCTTGTACGACATGGCTTGATGCCAATTTGCATCTTGATCAAAGGTGTTAATTTTTGCATTCAGAACCCGATCCATTACTGCAATGCACTTTTCCTGATTATTGCTGTGGTAATGGCATAATCCTGCATAAAATAAGGCATTCATATCATTTGGATATTGTGATAAAATTGTCCTGAAATCATATAAAGCTGCCTGATAATTTTCTGTGTCAAATTTGTTCAAAGCCTCTGCAAGAAAATCCATGTATGGGATGTCAGTATTGTTTTCCGAATTCTTATCGAAAACTGTTGTTTTATGGCGTTCAGGAATTGTAAAATGCGTTTTGTTTTTGCGATTGTCAACTCTGTAATCTACAATTTTGTACTTATCAAGAAAACCATATAAATGATTTGAGGAAGTCATCCAATCAGGACTTATTTCCGGCTGATTATAAACTGTTTTGATTGTTAATTCAGGTTTTCGGTACATTGGCATGACCTCTTGTCTTTTTGTTGAATTGTTTGAGATGGGTTTTTCATTATATGCATAAATTTCAGTTTTATTTTCTGAATTTATTTTGTCGCTTTCGCGGATGGTATCCCGATTCGGAGAAATTATGACCGGAGGAAGTTGAAACGTTTCAATGGTATAAAATTTATGCTCCAAAGCTTCGTATTGGGTTTTTTGAGTATGGATGAAATACAGAAAGAAAAACAGCGCGAAACTTGCGGCAATTGACATTCCAATGATTATTTGTTTTCGGTTTTTTCTTCTTGGTTTTGGATTCCATTTTTCATCCAATATGTTCAAATTTTCCGGATGGGAATTGGTTTCAATATAGCCGAGTAGGGATTCCCGAAAGAATGCATCTTTTTGCATGAGTTTTCGAATTTCCACAACATCATTTGCTGAAAGGCTGTTTTCCAGAAATTTTTCGATCAACAGATTTTGTTTAGTTGTTTTCATATGTCAGATGATTTAATGCAAGTTTTAAATTGCGTTTGCCGTTTTGTAAATAACTTTTTATTTGTGATGTTGCCCAACCTGTTTCATCACTGATTTCCTGATATGAAAATTCATTGAAGTAAAACAGTCGAATACAAGTTTTTTGCTGTTCAGAAAGCTCAGAAATTGCAGATCGCAGTGCTTCGTGTTCAAATAATTTTTCGTCAAAACACACAGTGGCTTTTTCTCTGCCGACAGCGAAGGCGTCAAACAGAATATTTCTCCTTTGTTTTTTTCGTAAAATCTGTAAACAGTGATTTTTACTGAAGGTGTATATCCATGTGTGTACGCAAGCGATTTCTTCTGGTGAATTTGTTTTCATGAGCTTTTCAAAGATTCCATTGACAGCGTCGGTTGCCTCTTCACGAGATTTCAATAGCTTTAAACAAAGGCCAAAAATGAGTCGTGAGTAGCGATTCCATAGCTCACCGATGAACTCTGCATTTCTACTTTTGAAGTAGCTGTTTAGCAGTTGTTCATCGCTGAGGGTTCTATGGTTTTTGTTTTTACGCATTTTTAATGGCTTTGGGTGTTATTATAACGCTTTAGTAAGGGATAACGCTTCAACTAATCTTCTTTTGTTTCAGATTTTTTTTCAATCGCAGCTTGATCTGCTTCAAAGGCCGCAAGCTCTTCAAAACGTCTTTGTCTTGCTTCATGTTCGTTAAGCAGGTCGAAATACGAAGCGGTACGCATGATGACAATTCCTCCGGTGAAATCTCCGTATTTGGCAGGAACGCCTCCGGTGTATATTTCCATGTCGCCAATTGCAAGACTGGGAACACCACCCGCACCATTTGATTCCAGTTTTACTCCATCAATATACACGTTGGAGGAACCCGGACGAGAACCACGAATAATCATTTGGTTGTTATCGTCTTTAGAAATGTCTGTACTTAAACTGACCGCAATGTCAACCGCATTTTTTGATCCGGGAAGCCTTTTAATGGCATCACGGTTAACCGGCATTTTTGAGGTGTTTTCAGGATCTATCAAGCGTTCATCATTTCCAACAACTACTGCTGAGCCATCAATTATTACGGCATTTGACTTTAGGATTGCTTTGTCCACAAAACTGATTTGATTTGGACGAACATTGATGTCGTTGATAATTAAGGGATGCATGCCCATACTTTTGATTGTGATGCTGTAAGTACCGGGCTCTAATGGCTTTAATTTGAAGTTGCCGTCAATGTCGCTTGCCACGATGACATAAGAAATACCTGAGGTGATTTCTACGGTAGCTCCAGGAATTGTGTTTTCTTCGCTGTCATATACAGTGCCATGGATGGTTCCTACTTGCGCATATGCAAATGAGAAAAATGAGAGCGAGAGGACGAGTAAAATAGCTTTTGTTTTCATAATTTTTAGTTTTTAAGGTTAAACTTTGTTATTAAGATGTCATGAGTTGGTGAAATTGCATAAAGGGAGGATAAAAGTTGGATCCGCTGGTGAGCTGCCTGTCCGACTGCTGGCGGAGACAAGGGTTTGAGGTTGGTAGGTTAGGTAGTTTGTTGGTTTTTTTTGAAATTTTGAAATTGGATTTTGATTATTACCTGCCAGCCGGCAGGCTGGTTTGTAATTTGTAATGGCTGTAGTTTATTATTGCGTTGAAAGTATCGTTTTGTATTTTTCATCTATCTGCCGGTATCTGGAATAAGCCGATACATCAATTATCGTTTGTTTAGCAAGCTCTGATATTGGTA
>JAQIBY010000159.1 GCA_027858835.1 Bacteroidales bacterium
ATTCACATCTGCATAAATTTCAATTTTCTCTGTTGCAAAATAATTTATATTTATATTTTTAGCCGTAGCATTTGAATTTAAACTTTCAGCAATTTCTTGGCAAATTTCAGTAAATCCAATTTTATGCGGTTCAAATGAAATTTTATCCGATTGTGTTCTTGACCATTCTAATAGATTTTCTAATAAATTATATGTGTTTTTTGCCGATAAATAAAGTGTTTTTGTTATCATTTCCATGTTTTCGCTGACATATTTTGCATGGTTTTTATTCAAAAGGTCAGCAAATCCAAGAATGTTATTGAATGGATTTAGTAAATCGTGTGCAATAATTGAAAAAAATTTGTCTTTGGTTGCGTTTAATTCTATAAGTTTTAATTCATTATTTTTATTTTCAGTTATGTCGTAACAAGAACCAATATAGCCCAAAAATGTATTATCTAAATCGTAAAACGGTCTGCCAAAATCTCTTATCCAACGATATTCACCGAATTTATTTTTCATTCGGTATTCCATTAAAAATGCTTCTCTTTTATCAAAAGCCGTCACATAAATTCGCAAACAAAAATCAAAATCATCAGGATGAACGCCTTCTGTCCAGCCATTTCCAAATTCTTGTTCCATTGTTCTTCCTGTGAAATCAAGCCAGGTTCTGTTAAAATAATCACATAATTTATCTAATCTTGAACGCCAAATCAATGCAGGAAAATCTTCAAATATTTTCAAATATAATTCTTTGGCTTTATTAATTTCAATTTGTTGTTTTTTAAGAACAGAGACTTCATTTTCAAGTTCTTTTATTTTATTCTGATATTGAATTATGTCATCAGTCATAGTTGTCTTTTTTAATTAACATAACGGTCAGTATATGAAAAATAAGCGATTGCGAAGCATAAAACTTTCAACTTACAAGAAAGTTTTGGCGGTCTTAAAGCCATGATATTACAACTGTCTCGCTTATATTTTATATGCATTATTAGCATGAGTATTTCTTGATTTTTAGTCAAAAATAATTTTTGTTCCAAGAGAGAGGTTATGTGCTTTTAGTCCAGTATTTCTTTCGTAATAATTATAGTTTAATGTGATATTTTTTAATCTAAATTTCCATAAATGCCCTTTTGTAAATATGTCCGTATATTTAATACCAATACCAAATTTATTAGAGGAAAATTTTGATAAGTCAAAATCAGAGGTGTAAAAATTGCTTGTTGACAAATGTTGCTCAAACGATGCAAAATAATCTGCTGCTGTTTGATTATAAAATCTGTAATTAGGATATATTGTAAATTTATCACCAATCTTAATTGGTAGTTCAATATTGAAAGTATTTGAACTAACTCCCCAATCATCAAAATAATAGCGGTAATATGTTTTTACTATCAGGAATTCATTTATGTAATAGTTCCAACGGATGCCAATTGGTATTTTAAGTCTATTGTTAGGTAAGCGTTCAATATCGTCTGCTAATTGAAACACATCTTTGTTACTTGGGTTCGTGTAATTCGGGATACTTGAAGCATTTCCAATATAAAAATCATCTTTGTCTGCGAAATATACTCTTTGCATAGGGTTTGCCAACCAGCCAGTTTGATAAGTAATGTCGGAAAAAATGGAAATTTGCATTTTTTTACTTAATATTTGTGAAAATCCTAACGAAAAAGAATAGGTATTCCGACCTTTTTCCTTTATTAAATAATCTTTTGAAGGTTGCCAAACATAAGTTCCGTTTTTATCAATAGGATTTCCATTACTATCTAAAATATCAACTCCGTTAAAAAAGTCTGCATTTAGGTTTCCGTCTTCTTGTATATATGTTTTAATTTCGGTTGGATATTCTGGTCGCCAAGAATCTAGGTAAGCATTCGCTTTTAAACTCAATTCTGTGTTCTTTTGGTTAAATAATTTTACAAATCCTACACCTGCTCCAAAGGAGATATAATCGTATTCATTTGCAACGTTAATATTTGCACTGTAAATATTATTTCTATTATCAGATGAATGGCTATATCCAATATTACCACTTACCCAAACGTCACTTTTTGAAGCTCCGCTGGACTCGACCCAAGGTGTTCCTGTAACAGGTCCGGTTACATAATTTCCGCCATCATCATCATCATCATCCTCATCGTCATCATCATCATCACCTGATGAAGCACCACTAAAAGGGTTTAAATTGCTTGAAGAAGCAGAGCTATATGCAGAAACTGTTGCATCAATCGTTAATATATCATCATCATTTAATGGAATTGCTATGTTTATATTGCTTGCATAATCATCTAATTTTTCTGTTCCAATACCTCCTGTAACAGCACTATTATTCCCGTCTTGTGTGTAAAAACTTGTGAGTAAATCTATCTCAGCATTTTCTAACACTCTTTTTTTAAATGTAATAGTTGATTTATTTGAGGTAGAATCTGTATTATTTTGAGCAAATGCAGATACTTGAAACAAAAGAAATATAATTATTGTTAGTTTATTGATAATCTTCATCATATAAATTTTATTATATTAATTACAACCACAACCACCACCTGATTTTCCACCGTTGGCACCTGAAGCACCTTCTCTATATACTTGAAACGCTGTTTCAAATTTCTGCGATTTTCTGTCTGATAATGCCATGTCTGGGTCATTAATATTTACCTTTTCATATTCTTTTACAGCTACGCAAGAACTGAAAAAAAGTAAAAGAAAAAACACTATAAGTAATTTATTTTGTATTTTCATTTATATGTATGTTTTTAGATTTATGTATGTTTCCATTGTCGTCTATGATAATGCAATCGACATTAGGTATTTGATTTATTCTATTTATTCCAACATCGATACCCATTACAAATATGGATGTAGCAAGTGCATCTGCTAACTCTGCACTTAGTGAAAAAACGGTAGCACTTATTATTCCACTAGCAGGGTATCCTGTTTTTGGATTTATGATATGTGAATATCTTACATTATCGAATATCACAAATTTTTCATAATCTCCTGAAGTAACGACTGCTCCGTTAGTAATAGGTAGTATAGCAAATGCTTTGTGTTTATCCATAGGGTTGGTAATTGCTACTGTCCAATCTTTGACGTCAGGCTGTTTTTTCCAAGTGTTCATATCACCAGAGGCATTTATAATTCCTGCCTGTACACCTTTTGATATCAGTAGTTTTTTAGTTTTATCTGCTGCATAACCTTTTCCAATCCCACCAAATCCTATTTTCATTCCTGCATTACATAAAAAAACTGTTTGTTGCTTTTTATTGAGAATAATATGCTTGTATCCAACATTTTCAACAGATTTTTTCATTGATTCTTTTGATGGCATTTCAGTCATACTTCCGTCAAATTTCCAAATTCTGTCCATTGAGGCATAACTAATATCAAAAGCTCCATCTGTAAGTTTGGAAATAGCAAGGGAGCGTTCTATCAAATCAAATAGTTCCTTACTTACTTTAACAGGTTTAATTCCTGCATTTGTATTTATTTTAGATGTTTCGGAATGTGCATCCCAAGAGGAAATGATTTTTTCTATTCTTTTGATTTCGGTTATTGCTGTATCTATGTATTTATAAGCAGTGACAGAGTCTTTTTCGACGACTGTTATGTCAAATCTACTTCCCATTAGCTTTGCCTTTTTATGATAAATCTGTTGGGCGTGCAATTGTAAACAGGCTATAGTTAATAAGGAAATAATGGAAACTTTAAACATATTAATTTTACATTAAAATGATGTTAGAATATTTATATATTCTTTGGGTGTTACTTTTTTGTACCCTGTTGTTCCTAATACCGTTCCATTTTTATCTAATACAATCACAAAAGGGAAATATCCGTTTGTGTTATAGACTTCTGCAAGTTTATTGTTTTTTTCTTGCTGTTCTTTAGAAAGTTTATTGTTTTTTTTGCGAGGAAAATCTGCTTTTAATAAAAAAAAATTATCTTTTGCATACGTTTTAAATTCATCAGATTGCCATATTTGTCGGTCTAATTTAATACACGGGGCACACCAATCTGAACCAGAAAATACTAAAATGATTTTTTGGTTTTTTTCAGCTGCAATTTCTTTTGCTTTTTCAAAATCTGTTTGCCATTCTTGTGCATTTACCATCAGAAATGATAGCAATAGTAAAATTGTTGTTGTTATCTTTTTCATAATTTCTATATTTTATTAATGAAACGCTATTTTTCCTGTTTTAGTACTTTTGCTAATTCATTTAGCCCCGCACAAAAAGTATGTAATATATAAAATTATCATGTCTATCCACAGATTTTGTGAAAAGCCATCATCAAATATACTAATAATTTTTAAGTTTTACAAGACGGTTTGTGAGATTCTATTTCATGCATTGACGATGGCCTTACATGCTCTCAATAGACTGTTCGCTGGTGATTGCCTATAGGCGGAGACTAATTGCCCCAAAAATAGAAAAACAAATAGTTGTCCGCCTTATTCTAATCATTAAAATATGCATCCATGGGAAGCATGCTTGCAGTAATAAGTTCCTCAGGACTTATGGCGTTTTCATTCATTGATTTTAAAACGTCTATCACCTTTTTTGCCTGATTTTCATCCTCAAATTGCATGATTATTGCGCTGTTGTATCCGGGCCAAACGGCAGTGTCTAAGCGTGGATTACCGATTGCGGGTTTAACTTTTACTCCCTCAAAAAGTTGATAGGATTTCACGCCTTCTGCTGTCAATTTTTTCAGAAGCGTTTCTTGTATGGTGACATTAAACGTGCAATAAATTAATTTCATGATGATTGGATTTTTTTCTCCTGTTTACGATAAAATATAGCATATAAAACCGGAATGAGTAATAAGGTAATCAGCATGGAAACCAATAATCCACCAATGATGGTAATGCCGAGCGGAACCCAAATTTCATTGCCCATACTTTGACTGATGCTCATAGGAATCATTGCCAGCATAGTGGTAAAAGATGTCATTAGAACCGGTCTGAGTCGTGAGTTTCCGGCATTAATAATTGCCTCGGTCAGCGATTCGCCACGGGCACGCAGTAAGTTTGTATAATCCACCAATACAATGCCGTTGTTTACCACAATTCCCAATAGCATGATAATTCCGACAAAACTGACGATGCTTAGGGTAATACCGGTAATCATAAATGCCAACACAACACCAATCATTGAAAAAGGAATGGCAAAAATAATAATGAATGGCGCTTTAAACGACTCAAACTGCGATGCCATAATCATATAAACTAAGCAAAATGCAATGATGAAAATTAAATTCAGATTTCCGAAGGATTCATCTTTTTCACTGACTTTTCCGGCAAGCTTTACGGATATTTCTGCAGGAATCTCAGTTTCAGCAAGCAGTTCTCTTGCAATTTTTGCTCCTTCGCCAAGTGAAATTTGATTTAGATTTGCCCCCACGGTAACATAGCGTTGTTGGCTTTCATGAATAATTTCTAAGGGACCCATCCCGATGCCTATTTCAGCAACTGCGCTTAAGGTGACAGATTGTCCTGTTAAAGTTGTGAGTGTGATTTGTTTAAGCGATTCAATGCTGTTTCTGGATTCAGGTTCGTATTGCACTCTGATATCAATGTCTTCATTGTTTTCGGTAAATGCACCGGCTTCGGCGCCGTAAATGCTTTGTCTTACCTGCATAGCAACCATTGCAGTGTTTAAACCCAATTTTGACGCTTTTTCTTTATTGATATTGATCTGATATTCCAATTTCCCTTTGTCGATACCGGTTTCTACATCTCGAAAAGCCGTGTTTTTCTTCAGTTTTTCAGCCAATTCTTCAGCGGTTTGATTGATGGTTTCAAAGTTTGATCCGAATATTTTGTATTCAATGGGTTGAGATTTTCCGAACAAAACATTTTGCAGCATACTTCCACCAAGCACTTGATAATTCACAACTTCAGGGATTTCTTTTAAACGAGCTCTAAGGACATCTGCAATTTCTTCGGCACTACGATCTCGTTCGTGCGGCAGAGAAAGGTGGGCTGAAATTGTGGCTTTATTTTTCCCTTCTGCAAATCCAATGCTCGTCAATAAGTTACTTTCTGTTTGTCCGACAAGCGTATATTGAGATACCATTTCCGGGATTTCTTCAATGTAAATGTCTTCAATTTTTTGGGCAATGCGTTTGGTTTCTTCAGCACTGGTTCCAACTTCAGTTTCAATTACGGTAATCACATCTCCTGCATCCATTTGTGGGATATAATCAGAACCTGTTTTGCTTGCTTGAAATCCTGCAAATCCCAAAAGCAGTAAAGCAAAAGCAATGACAGGAAATTTATATCGGAGTGAAAATTTCAGACTGTGGCGATACAGATTCTCTACCTGAATAAAAAGCGATTCGGAAACTCGATATGCCCAGCTGCGTTTTCGCTTTGTTTGCTTTTGTTTTTTCAGCAAAATAGACGAAAGCATTGGAGTAAGTGTCAGTGCAGTAAAAAGTGATGCCAACATGGTTACGGCAACCAGTACGGCCAATTGCTTAAACAATATCCCGACAAGGCCGCCCATAAAAATAAGGGGAAAGAAAACGGAAACCGTGGTTAATGTGGATGCTGAAATGGCTTTCCCCATTTCACTGCTACCGAAAATTGCAGCTTGTTTCGGCGGTGTCCCGGATTCTTTGTGTCGGATAATGTTTTCAAGCACCACAATGGTATTGTCCACAACCATTCCGATTGCCACAATTAAAGACATGAGCGAAAATATGTTGATGGTATATCCCATAACGAACATGGTGATGTAGGCAACAATTAGAGAAAAGGGAATGCTGAGGATGACAATCAGTGAATTGCGCCAATCTCTCAAAAAGGCCAATACCACTAGCATTACAAAGAGGGCGGCATAATAAATGGTATTATTGAGATTTTTTGTGGTTTCTGTAATCACTTCTGCGGTATCAAAAACTCGGTCAAATTCAACATCGGGCGGTAAGTTCGATTTGATGCTTTGCATTTGTGCTTCAATTGCTTCAAACACGTCCAGCGTATTGGTTCCGGTTTGTTTCTGGATGAAAAGCCCGACGCCCCGTTTTTTATCCGAATATACATATTCATCCTTGTCGCGAAATTGGTCTTTCACTTCCGCAATGTCTTTCAGGCGGATAATGCGCCCGTTAAAATTTATGAGTGCAATTTGTTTTAATTGGTCAAGATTCGTGATTTTTCCTGGAATACGAACGGAGAAGTCATGTTTTTCAAGTTTAATATTTCCTCCGGGGATTGTTATGTTTTCGGCTTGCAATACCGTGCTGATTTGCTGTATTGACAGATTGTATGCTTTGAGTTTTTGCGGATTTACTTGTATGTTAATTTCCCGTGTGGGTTGTCCAATCATAAATGCGGAGCCGACACCATCTACTTTTTTTAGATTATTAATGATTTGGTCTTCAACAATTTTCTCCAATCCGTTGTACGATTCCTCAGCGCGAATAGCATAAACAACGACCGGAATCATTGCACTGTTCACTTTCATGATATATGGGGATTGTGCATCTGCGGGCAGTTCTTTTTTTACAAGCTCCATGTAATCGCGGGCATTGTTTGCAGCCTCTGTAATGTCAGTTCCCCAGTTGAATTCCAGCGAGATAAAAGAAACGTTTTCTTTGGATTGTGATTGGATGCGTTTGAGATTTTCAGTTCCCGATAAAATGGTTTCCAAAGGGATGCTGATTTGTTGCTCAACCTCTTCGGCAGAAGCACCCGGATATACTGTGACAACCGTGATTGCCGGCAACTCAATGTCAGGCATCATGTCTTTGGGCAACATGAAATAGGCGACCATCCCAAACAGTAGAATTGCCAGAAAAGCCATGCTTGTACTGACAGGATTGTTAACGGTTAATTTTGGGAGTCTCATATGCTATTTTGCTTTATTTCAACAGGGGTTCCGTGAATTAAATTATTTTTCCCTTTGGTGACAAGGGTGTCTCCCGCAGAAATACTGTCAACCAATGCCCGCTCACCCATGGTTTGGATTCGACGGATAAGTACTTTTTTTGCGGTGTCATTTTCAACTCTGTACACAAAATCCTCGGAAGTTCCCGGTTGGCGAATAATTGCATCAATCGGGATAAATATACCACTTGCTTCTCCAATTTTAACGGTGCAGGACGCATACATTCCGGGTTTTAATTTTAATCCGGGATTCGGTACTTCTACTTCTACGCTAGCAGAATGTGTCATTGTCGATAACATGGGTTTGATGTAAGATATGCGACCTGTATAAATTTCTCTAGGCAGTGCATCCACGCTAATTGCCACAGTTTGTCCGACACGAAGTGCATTCAAATCTTTTTCATTCACCTGTATTTCTGCAATCAGCGGATTCAGTTGCATGAGTCTCAAAATTCCGGACGTGTTGGAATATCCGGGCTCCATGACAAGGTTGAAAAAATAATTTTCACCTTCCTCCATCAAATAGTCCACGATCATCCCTGAAAAGGGAGCGACTACTTGCGTGTGTTTTCTCAACATGTCCGTTTTTACCTGAGCAGCATCCAACTTTGCTTTCAGGTGGTCGTATTCCATTTCACTAATTGAGCCTTTATCGCGCAAACGTGAAACCCGCTCGAAATCTTTTTGAAGCGCATTCAGTTCAATGAGTGCTTGTGTGTATGCTTCAGCGCTTAAATCAACCAAAATATCACCCTTCTGAACGAATTGTCCTTCTGCAAAATGGAATTTTTCAATTTTTCCCGGTAATGATGCTCCCAAATTGGCCTCACGACGAGGGAATAGTGAGGCGGGTAGTTCCAATTGCTTTTGAAATGTGTCAAGATAAGCCTGTTCTGTCAAAACAAGTGGAATATCGGGTGCTTTATCCTCGGTTTCAGTTTGTCCGTTTTTGCACGCCTGCAAAGCAAAAGCGACGAATAAAAGCATAATTGCAATATTGATTTTCTGTGTTTTCATAATTGTCCGGTTGATTTTTTGATGCCTATTTCATATTCACGCAATTCCGTTTGTGCTTCGAGCAATTCGCTTGATGCTTCTTGCCAAAGTGCCTGTGCTTCGAGTAAATCGGCAAGCTTAATCATGCCTTCATGAAAATAATCGGTTTGAATTCTTAAATTTTCTTCTGCTTGTTGAAGTCCAATTTTTCGGGTTTCAACATGCTTAAATGCTTCAAGATACTGATTCCATGACTGTTGAACTTCCAATTGGATAAGCTCATGCGTTTCTTCGGTTTTAAGCTCCGCAATTTGCTGCAGGGCTTTAGCAGAATTTAAGCTATGAATCCGTTTTCCCCATTGAGTAATCGGGATACGACAAGTGATTCCAACATTCCAATCGCCACCGAATTCGTTTTGAAAGCCGTTATACGGATTTGGATTGTACCATCCGTAATTTGCTGTGGCTACAATGTTTGGCAAAAAGCGCGACCAAGCGAGCTTTACTCCTTCATCGGCAAGTTGAATGCTTTTATCAAGTACATTAAGCTCGGGTCTGTTTTGCAATGCAGAAGCTATCATCTCATCGCGATCTGTGTAAACCTGCACCGCTAAAATTTCGTCATTCAGTTTCACAATGCTGTCCAAAGGAAAACCTATCATTTGATTGAGGGCTGTTCGTGCCAGAGAGAATCCGTTTTCTACCTGAAAAACCTGAAAATCCACTTCGTTTTGTTTCAATTTTGCCTGCAATACTTCATTTCTGGTGACAATGCCTTCATCATACATGTTTTCAATATCTTTTACAAGGGTATCCAACATGGTTTTATAGCGTTTTGCGAGGATTTGCTTTTCTTGTAAACTGACAGTTTTCCAATATAACTTCTCTAAATTTAATATGCGCTCATCTTCTTTGAGTTCCATGCGTTCTTTTTGTATGGATTCAGAAATTTTTGATATGCGATATTGAGAGCGAATTTTTCCGCCGAGATAAATGGGTTGGGTCATTCCGGCATTCAATAAAAACAAATTCTTGCTGCCAAATTGAAATTGATCAGATGGGGCGTATGCGTATTGTAAAAATACTGGGTTTCCGTCATTATCTGTCATTAAACCACCGGTTTCCGGATCGATCATAATTCCGCTGATGAGGGGGTTTTCCATGATTTCAGGATTCAAATCCATGGTGTTTTCATCAATCGCCCAAAATGGAACCACCGGCAGAAACACATTTTCATCCAACAAATACCATTTTTTATTGGTGAGCATGTATTGCCCGGTAAAATCAAGCGATGGGAAAAAGTTTGTAAAACTTGATTTTCTGGAATTTTCAGCGATATGCAATTGTTCCCTTGCGATTTTTATTTGGTAATCATGTTCCAACATTAATTCCCGACAAGTTTCAATATCGAGCACGGAATCGGTCGTTTCCGTTTGTGAAAAGGCGGAAAAACTGCCAATTAAGAGGATTACAAAAATGATATGTGATAATGCTTTCATCGTTTTACGATTCCATAGAATAAAATACTGAGAAGTGCGTCAATGCGATGATCGAGATTTGTTTCGTCTTTATGCAAAACCATAGGATATTCCAAACCTTTAATGGCTGATGCCAGCGCAAAACTTGTATCTGTAATGTTTTTAATTTCAAATTCATCCCGGTTAACGCCTTTTTCAAGTAGGTTTTGAATGAATTCCAGTTCTTCCCGGTCGTATTGTTTCCGAATTTTTTCAATAAAATCTAATTTTCGCAGATAATCGTTTCGCATGGCCGCATACAGGTTGCTTAATTCCTGAAACCTATGCATACGAATGGAAAAATATTGTTTGATTTGTTCTTTGGTATCATCAATGTTTTCAAGTGTTTCCGTAATAATGCTTTTAAAGCGTTCTGCTTCAATAGTAACAACTGCCTTGAAGATTTCCTCTTTGCTTGAAAAGTAATAATATAATGATGATTTTCCCTTTCTTGCTTCATTGGCAATGTCGTTCATTGTGGTTTTTTCAAAGCCAAAGCGTGCAAAAAGTTGCTCTGCTGACTCCAACAAACTTTTCCTGATTTTATCGTGTTTTTCTTTTTTCATAAATTTTCCGACTAAAATGGTTTAACGGTCCAAAAGTAAAAAATATTATGTCTTTTTAAAAGAAAATTTGACTTTTTTACCGAAATGGTCGAAAAACACGCCTAGAATTTGCTTTCTGCCCTTAATGTTCAAAAGAATCCGTATTATACCAATCGCTGTTTCGAATTATTTCGGAAGGTTTATGCCGATGTAGAATCAAAGCTGATACAAGAAATAAAATGAATTATATCTGCAATCCGAAAGCTTTCGAATTGATGTTTAATCAGTATTACGAATTGGGAAAATGGGTACATAATGCTTGCAAGAAAACTACTGTTTTCTTGCAGAGACTACATAGCTGCCGGAAACAAAAAACCTCGTCAACAAAAATTGACGAGGCATTTATATTATTACCAGCTAAATTATATTGTCATTATATCATCTTCTTTGAATTTTGCCATATCATCCACTTCTTTAATGTACTTATCATGGAGATCCTGGACTTTATCCTGATAATCTTTAGCGCTGTCCTCAGCCAAGCCATCTTTTTGCATTTTTTTCAGTTCGTCATTAGCAGACCGTCTTTGTCCGCGAATGCTAACTTTTGCATTTTCAGCAACTTCTTTGGCTCGTTTCACTAATTCACGGCGACGCTCTTCAGTTAATGGTGGAATAGAAATACGAATGATTTCCCCGTTATTGGCAGGCGTAAAACCAAGATTAGCAACCATAATGGCTTTTTCAATCACTACGATCAATGATTTATCCCATGGCTGTATCATAATAGTTTTTGCATCAGGAGCAGACACATTAGATGCCTGCGGCAAAGGTGTTAAGATTCCGTAATAATCAATCATGATATCATCCAAAATTCTAACATCTGCCTTTCCAGCACGAATTTGCACATATTCTTTTTCAAGGTGTTTAATCGTGTCGATCATTCCTTCTTTGGCTGTCTCAAGGACAAACTTAGCTTCGTCTTCCATAGTTTCTGTATTTTTATCCTGCTAATTTATATCATTCTGAATTAATGTGCCAACTTTTTCATCAAAAATTACAGATTTTAAATTTCCGGGAGTATTCATATCAAACACAATGACCGGCAAATTGTTTTCCTGACAGAGTGTAAATGCAGTCATATCCATAATTTTCAACTGTTTTTCATATGCCTCAGCAAAGCTGATTTTTTCATACTTTGCAGCTGTCGGATCTTTTTCTGGATCGCATGTATAAACACCGTCAACACGTGTTCCTTTTAAAAACACATCGCATTGAGTTTCAAGTGCGCGCAAAGCGGATGCAGTATCTGTTGAAAAATAGGGATTTCCTGTTCCTCCTGCCAGAATCACAACATATCCATTTTGCATATCGCGAATTGCAGATTTTGCGTGAAAACGTTGACCCACGGCATTCATTTCAATGGCAGTAAACAATCGCGCTTTGATTCCTGCCTTTTCTAAACCTGAGCGCAGTGCAAGCGAATTAATTGTTGTTGCCAACATTCCCATTTGATCTCCAGTTGTGCGATCAAACCCATCGCTAAGGCCGGCAAGTCCTCGGAATATATTCCCACCACCTATGACGATTGCGATTTGCACACCGGTTTCTTGCAATGCTGCAATTTCAGAAACATAATGAGACAAGCGCTCACTGCTAATACCGGATTGCAGTTCACCCATAAGTGATTCTCCGGACAATTTCAATAATACACGTTGATATTTCATGCTAATAAATTTTGAAATAAAGATAAAAAAAAGAGCCCTTATACGAGCTCTCTTTTAAAAATATTTTTTTTCGAGTATTAATTACTCAGCTAATGCCCAACGTCTAAATTCAACTACTGTCAAATCTTTTTCCTGTTGTTGCAGATACTGTTTGATTGTCACTTTATTATCACGAACAAAGGCTTGATTCAGCAGAGTATTCTCTTTCATGAACTTACCAACTTTACCGGTTGCAATTTTATCAACAATTGCCTCAGGTTTACCTTCGTTCAATGCTTGTTGACGTCCGATTTCAAACTCTTTGTCTTTCACCTCTTGTGAAACACTGCTTTCATCAACGGCAATAGGATTCATTGCTGCAACTTGCATAGCAACGTTACGAACAACTTCGGAATCAGCTGTTTTATTGGTTGCTACAATCGTACCGATTTTATTTCCCATGTGAATATATGCGTCAACATAAGGTGCTTCAAGGTTTTCGTAAAAACTTAAATCAACCTTTTCACCGGTCACACCGGATTGTCTGACAATCATTTCCTCGAGCGTACCACCCTCAACCTCAACAGCTTTCAAAGCATCCAAGTTTTTAGCTTTTTTATCGAGTGCAATGTCAGCGATTTTATGTGCAAAACCAACGAAATCATCATTTTTTGCAACAAAGTCAGTTTCACAATTCAGGCAAACAACAACACCGAATTTGTGATCGTCGGTAGTTTTTGCAATTACAGCGCCTTCAGTAGCTTCGCGATCCGAACGTTTATTAGCAATTGCTTGTCCACGTTCACGGATTATTTCCTGAGCTTTATCAAAATCACCTTCAGCTTCAACGAGGGCTTTTTTACAATCCATCATTCCAGCTCCGGTTATTTTACGCAGTTTACTTACTTCTGCGGCAGTTATTTTAGCCATTATATTTTATTTTAATGTATTAATATTTATGATTCTTTAGATTCGCTTTTGGCATCTTCTTCTTTCTCAGGATTTTCTTTTGCGGCAGACTTTTTAGCCTGTGCTTTTTTCTCCTGTTTTTCAGCCATTTCTTTATCTGCATTACGCTCATCAAGCCCTTCTTTAATCGCTTCACACATCATACTTATGACCAAATCGATTGATTTTGATGCGTCATCATTAGCAGGGACTGGAAAATCAACACCAATTGGATTTGAATTAGTATCTACAATTCCAAATACAGGAATATTAAGTTTTTGTGCTTCACGAACTGCGATATGCTCTTTGCTGACATCAACAACAAAAATAGCAGCCGGTAGTCTATTCAAATCAGCAATACTACCCAATGTTTTTTCAAGTTTTGCACGTTGACGTTCAATTTGCAAACGTTCACGTTTTGACAAATTTGCTAATGTTCCGTCTGTCAGCATTTTATCGATGGAATTCATCCGTTTTACAGCACGGCGAATGGTAGGAAAGTTGGTTAACATTCCACCAGCCCAACGTTCTGTAATGTAGGGCATACCGATTGCTTTAACACGCTCCGCAACAATGTCTTTCGCTTGTTTTTTAGTGGCAACGAAGAGAATTTTCCGACCTGACTTTGCAATTTGTTTGATTGCATTTGCAGCTTCATCAACTTTCACAACTGTTTTGTGCAGGTCAAGAATGTGGATACCGTTGCGCTCCATAAAAATATAGGGAGCCATGTTGGGATTCCATTTACGTTTCAGGTGTCCAAAATGAACACCGGCTTCTAATAATTCATTGAAATTTGTTCTTGGCATAATTTTAAATTTTTGTTTACATTCTGCTTTCTCAACTACCGGGTAGCCTCTTGGAGTCCCGGCAATTTAGATACTAAACAAATCTATTTGCTAAGCAGCAAGATTAACGTTTACTAAATTGAAATTTCTTACGAGCCTTTTTCTGTCCAGGTTTTTTACGTTCAATAACTCGTGGGTCACGTGTTAAGAGTCCGTATGGCTTTAGAAGCGCACGATTCTCTTCATCTAATTTGACCAGAGCCCTAGCGATACCGAGTGCCAAAGCGTCAGCTTGTCCGCTTGTGCCACCACCATCTAATATGGCTTTTATGTCAAATTTACCCATGTTTTCAGTAACTTCAAAGCTTTTTGTAACCACTTTTTGGAGTTGTGGTACAGTGAAGTATTCTTCAAACTTACGATTATTAATGGTAATATTCCCTTTACCCTCACTCAGATATACTCTGGCGACAGCGGCTTTTCTACGTCCTACTGTGATAATTGTATCCATAAGTTTTACTTAATAGTATTTAAATCAAGATTTTTTGGTTTTTGCGCACTCTGCTCATGTTCTGAACCAACATAAACATAAAGATTATTAAAAATCTTTTTGCTTAATCGATTGTTTGGCAACATTCCTTTTACAGCCATTTCTACAACTTTATGCGGTTGCTTTCTGAGCAATTCCTCAGGAGAAGTTGTACGCTGTCCTCCGGGATAACCGGTATGACGGACATAAACTTTGTCGGTCATTTTCTTTCCTGTCAGACGAATCTTTTCTGCATTGATAACAATTATGTTATCGCCACAATCTACATGCGGGGTAAAGCCTGGTTTATGTTTACCGCGTAGGACAATTGCAATTTTGGATGCAAGTCGCCCAAGCACTTGATCTGTAGCATCAACAACGAACCATTCTTTTTGAACAGTTTCACTGTTTTCTGACTTTGTTTTGTAACTTAAAGTATCCACAATGTTCTCTTTTTCATTAATATTCAACTATTTACAAGCACCATTGACCAAACGGACTGCAAAAATACAATGAATTATTGATACCAACAAACCTTATGAACAAATAATTTGTTAATAACTCATCAGATTTCAGAGTTTAAGGAATTTAATGATTTACAGGTCCGATTTTTTCTTCGATTGATTTAATTTTTCCGTTAATCCGCCCGATGGGTTTATTTTTCTGTATATCAAAATTCACGACGGAGTAAACCCGATCACAATCATCAGCTAATTGTGCATAGGCTTTTTCTAATAATGCAAGGGCAGAAGGCATATCGGGTGTTTCAAAGATGGTTCCCATTGCACTTAATTTATAGTCATAGCTACTTTCGCGAATTATTTTCAAAATCCGACTTACATATTGACTAACGCTCACCCCTTTATCGGTTGGAAACATTGCAAAACTAACTAATACTGACATAATTATTTAATTAAAAACTGCTTGAAATATTGAATTTGCTGTTTTACGTTTCATACGGTTTATCCCTTCGGAGTAGGCTTCATTGCTTGCTTCATCCAAGCTGTCGCCATAGCCCATTATATCTGTTTCATTTTTCGTGTAAATCAATCGTTTGTTGCTATCAAAAACACTCACAAGATATTGAAGACTTACCGATTTTTGGTAGGAGCTTGCCTCGGTGTTATGTGTATCACTTTCAATACGAATAACAAAATCAGCCTCTGTGGCACTATTGGAAATCCGCATATTATTTTTTGCCATTGCCTGAAACAATGCCGATTTTAGATTTGATTGGTTTGATGTTTTACTAAAATTCTTTTCAGACGATTCAATAAAGATTAGCGGCGATTGCACATTGATAACAAGTTTATAAGTGGGAGGAGGAATTTTCCGAATAACCGTTCGGATAAAAATATCTTTTGACAAGCGGCTCAGCGTTAACATATCAAGCTCCACAGTAAGTGTTTCCATTTGATTTTTGCTGGTTACTTTATTAATCGGAACATGAATCACACCATTTTGGTCACTACTGAGTTTATTATTTAACAATCCTGACCCTGAAAAACTCAAGACAACCGGCATATTTTGCACCGTGTTTCCACTTTTATTTATAATCCTTATTTCCATTAAGTCGGAGGCGACATGCATTCCACTGGTTGCAAATACCGGGTTTTCTTTTGATTCAAATCGCACTTCGTTAATACTCTGGATTAAATCGCGATAAACATTTGTTCCTAAATCAACTCGATTGCTATCAATTAAAACATCTGTTGGCTCTGCCAAATAATCTGTAATATCTGAAAATGCGTCAACATAAGAACCAATTGCTTCGTACTGTTTTCCTTTTGAACGCAACTCGTTGGCTTGCAGGTATTTTGTTTTTGCTTGCTGCAAGGCCGCTGTTTTTTTCTTGGCTTTTTGTGTCTGATATTTAGCTTTTGACAAGCGGCAGTACATCCAGAAAATCTCACCGCCATCCCAAGTGTCCACAACTTCGTAGCCTTGAATATTACGATCAGAGCTTGTTTGAATCTGGCGCTCATAGGTTTCGCTTAGCTGATAATCCGTTTCGATTGTATTAATCACTGAGCTCGAGGAAATATTAACGGAAATCTCTGATGACAAGACATTTAATGCACTGTTTCTGGCATTTTCCTTGTATGCATCTGGTGACATCCCAGCCTTACGAGCAGAACCAATCCCCACATAATGCAAGCCTGAAGAAGGGCGTTTATCAACCCACTCAGGCTTTGGTTCCTTAGGCTTCTGACTGTTTTTTAAAACTTCGCATCCACTAAGAAACGACAAAGTAAGTACCAACAATATCAATAGAATTCTTTGCATTATTCCGGGTTATAATTAATAATTCGATTTACTGTTTGAGCCGAAACTTCATTAATCAGCTCTTCTGCTAATGCATCCATGGTTTTAATTTTAGTTCGTGCATTCAAAAGATCCTGTAAAGCCCTGCGATCTCTATGCCCTGAGCGAATAACATCTTCATCAGATTCTGTGCTTTTGTTTTTCCAATATCCGGGAACAAGATCTTGTTTTTTACCACCATACTTTGCATAATGAATCTGATCCTTATTATTCAAATTAAAACTTTTCGTGAGTAAAATCTCATTAGTACGGGTATCTACCATGCTGATATCAAACTTAATCATTGCAGAGCGCTGCATTGACAACTCCTCATATTGAACTTTTTGATAAGTTGTTTTGGTTTGAGTTTTACCTTCACCATCTTTATAACGGGTTTTAATTTCAAGATATCCTCGCTTCGTTTCCTTCTTTAAACGCCCTAAATCAAAATTAAAACTATGAATTGTTGCTTTTACAATTGCATCAGGCTGAGTAGATTTAGTTGCTTTACTATATTTGCTATCTGATACATATTCGATAACCTTTAAAAATGGATCATTCGACTGATTTAAACCATTAATAATTTTACTTTTAATCTGACTACTAAGTTCTGATTTATTCGAATGATTTGTGATATCCTGAATTGCAATGCGAATTGTTGCCGCTTTTTGAGATTCGTTTTTTAGATCAGAACTTTCTTTGTAATTTCCAAAATTCGCAATAATCTCATCGAACAAATAATAGGCACTTCTGTATTTTTTATTACCCATATATTGAACCGCCTGACGATATTTCGGCTCGTAAATTGCAATATTGAGTTTTTCTTTGCTGTCTTTATAATCAGGCTCAATTTTCACTATTTCAGCAAAAATTCGTTCGGCACCGGAAAAATCTTCATTATTGAGTTTTTTAACGCCCTCAAAATACTGATCATCAAGATAAGTTCCTTTCACTTCATTGTAATACTCCGTGTAATAAGGCGGCACAACCAGATTAATTTCAACTTGCTTCAATTTGTTTTCAAAAGATTCCGCTTCAATATAATGATATACTGCCTGTTTATTATTTCCTTGATTGTAAGCCGTCATAAAATTGCTGTACATTTTATCAACCACACGCTGTCCTGTCCGTTTTAAACCAACCTGCGCATCAATATATGATCGTTTTGCAATCAGAGATTGGTAATACAAGTCAGATGCCTCCTGATACATTCCTTGCTCTTCAAATTTCGATGCTTTTTTGGCAAATCGTTTATGGGAACAAGACGCACCGATTAAAAGGATTAAAATGAAAACAAAGTATTTGGTAAAATTTTTCATAGTCAATAGTTTTTATGGTTTGTAAAATTAAAATTATCTTTTCGACAAATAAATTTTTTCCAATTATTATACAAGTTTACTAAAAATATTAATTCATAAAGTCAGGATTTACTGACAAAATACGCTGATCTTGCTTAGTTCCATAATCAATCAAAACATCTCCGTTTACTTTAAAGAGTTTTAGAGGTCGTTATTTAGCTACATATAATTTGAGCATGTGTTACATTTTTTGTAAAGACCATTCGTTCTATTAAATTATTGAAAATTGTATCC
>JAQIBY010000179.1 GCA_027858835.1 Bacteroidales bacterium
CTTTTACATAATGTAAGCCCAGCCCAAATCCTTTGACGTTGTGAATATTGATGTTACTTGCTCTGTAAAATTTCTCGAAAACTTTTGTCAGGGTCGCCTGATCCATTCCGATTCCATGATCTTTTACCGCAATATAAATCCACTTATTTTTATTGTAGGTAGTAATCGTCATGTCAGGTTCAGATTCAGAATATTTAATGGCATTGTCAATCAAATTGCTGACAACATTCATCATGTGTTCTTTATCGATAAGATATTGTGTGTGTTCAGCATTAAGCGCTGTCATGATTTTTCCTTTCCGTTGCTTTAATGATAAATCAAAAGTTTTTACCACCTCTTCAATCATAGCATGGATGTCGTGATTTTGCAACTTAAGCTTCATCTCACCACGGTCTAATGATGAGATTTCCAGTACCTTTTCAACCTGATTATTGAGTCTGCTTGTTTCTTGCGAAATAATACCGATAAATTGCTCCCGCATTTTTTGATTTGACAGAATTTTATCGTTTTTCAAGGAATCGCCAGCTAAACGGATTGTTGCAATGGGCGTTTTAAATTCATGTGTCATGTTGCTGATGAAATCTGTTTTCATTTCGTTAAGCCGCTTTTGCCTTAATATAATATAGGTTGAAATGAAAAAAGTGATTAATATTATCAGAACGAATATAATTGAAAGGGAAATTTGCATTGATAAGCTGTCCATTAAAAATGCCTTGCGTTTCGGTAGTTTTATGTAAAGCAGCTCAGGATAATTGAAAATTGCTCTGGGTTGTAAATTAATTTTATAAGCATCATCCAAATCTGATTTTGAGAAATTTGCACTGCGCAAACTGGGATGAATGTTTTTGTTTTGAACGATTGCGTAATCAAACGGTTGATAAATACCCTGATTTTTAAGCTCTTCAGATAATATGCTTTGGATGGAATGGTTGGTGTAGATGCGTGACAAGGGTTGTTTTCTCAGATTAATTTCATGTTCCATTTTGCTGAGAATCTGATATAAATCGGATTGCTGTTTCACCATGATTTCATCGAAAAACTGCTCAATATTATTGATGTTAACATTACTGCCGGGAATCACTTGATTTCTGCTTTGTGGATAATCCGGTCCCTGGTTTCGCATTTGAAATTCGATGTTCAGCCGGCTGCCATCAGCATAATTCAACGAAAACATGGTCGGGTCAACCGGTTTGATGCTGTCTTGAGGACTTGCATTCAAGCGTTCGTAAATGTACATTACCGATTGGCGAGATTTTAATCGTTCGGTCGTGTTTTGTAATGCCTGATAAATGTGTTGATTGTAAATTTCTTGTTTCTCTTCGTAAGAAATTCTGATGAATGAGTATTGCAATGCAATCAATCCGACAATCACAATTGCCATGAAGTAAATTAATCCGCTGACTGCCCGTTTTTTCATGTTTTCAAATTTTCATCCTAATCAAAGATACACTTAAGTTGAATTGAAATGTTCTGATTAACACTTTTTTAAATTCATTTAAGTTCATTTTAACAAATAAAACTCAATATTGCACGTTATAGTATCAAAATGATTGATTTTAAATCATGCAATATTTGAAGCAGTTAAGTTAATTATTTTTTTGAAAGTCAAAAAAAATAATTTAACACAATGTTTGGCACATGTTTTGATAAATTAACAGAAAGCTTACCCTAATACCCCTTATACACAACCCTGTAGCCCCCATCCCCCGGGGGCTTTTTCTTTCAATTCTGCCGTCTTTTTTCTTCGTAGTTTTTCCTTCTTTCTTCGACATTCAAAACCTCAAATATTAACGGTATAACAAAGCTCCTGACTCCTAACTTACAAAAAAACTTTCTCCCCCAGATTTTTGGCTTGATCCGTTTTTTCCTTCATCATTCGATGTTCGATGGAAGAAACCTTAAGCTTTTTTATACACCTTGAAAAAATCGGTTTCAAATAGTAAGTCACATTCACTTGTGATGTAATGAAAATAGTAGTATTTCCAGTTTTTTAGTTCGGTGAAGCCTTCATACATGGTTTTTGTGTTGAATTTCTGAATAGCAAAAACCACTCCCTCATCAATCTTCCATTGGATGGATTTATTGAACGGTTCATCCGGATTCAGCGGTTTTGCTAACTCCTGTAAAGGCATTTCTCCGGTTTGAGCCCAATCTAAAGGCAAGGGATTCTCAATCCGATACAAAGGATAAATGATTGCATTGTCAGGAATGAAAACAAAGCGCTCATTCGTTGTTTGAAAAACCTGAATAAGTGAGTCAATTTCATTGAAATACGAATAGGAGTATTCATTTGTCGTAATGTTTCCGTATGCAGGATGAATGTCGGAAAGATTATGCGTGTGTTGCGATTTTCCTAAGTCACGGTAGTTTACCTCAAATTGGCTTTTTATTGCAATGATTGTGATAATTAATGCGAGGGCAGGAAAAGCAATTCGCAACCAGTTTTGTTTCAGTAATAAAGCATCTTGATATTTTTGCAGATACAGCCAAATAATAGCAGTTGTTAATATTCCAAACGCAAAAACTGGGGTATTGCATCCGTAGCTGATTGCCGATACCCATGCAACAAATAATGCAGCCCAAGCCGGTACACAATATTTCAGTTTGTTTCCCTGAATGGAAATGCGAAGTAAGAGCATATCAAGCAATATCCAAAAAGCAAGAAAGGGTAGGAGATAGTTTTCACTTTGATTTCCGGCAAAATAAGTAATCGTTCTGTAAAATAGATATAATACGAGTCCGGTTTCCAGAATAAAGATTATTCGCATGCTCGGTAATGCGGAAAAAAATGCTCTGACTTTATGCGATATGGTTTTTGCAATGCCGCCAAATAACGAAATGGCAATGATTCCAAGATTCACCCATAGTATTTCGCTTGATTTAAAGCGTAGCCAAAATGTATTTATCGCTGTGTCGTAAAAATCGGTGCGTCCGGACATCTGGGTTATAAATGCTTTCCCGGCATCGTTTGCCGCTATCATTATCGCGTAAGCGAAAAATGGAATTAAACCAATTAAAAGCGCAATGATTGCAGTTTTGTATTTTTTGCTAAGATAAATCCGCCAACCAATCCAAATTACTCCAAAAATAAAGCTTAGGAAAAATGTTTGTCTCGATAAAGCAGCCATGCTGAATGCGAAAATTCCGAATGTCAGCATGAGCCATGATCGCCGGATATGAAATGCTCTTTCGCTGAAATAAAATCCTAGGGATGTCCAGAAAACTGCATCAATTGTTGTCCAACTGAATAAATTGTAGTTGTATGTGCCGAACATCCATGCAATTAGCAGTATGCTGAGTTGGTAGGATATGGGAAGATTATGTTTGAAATTTGATTTCAGACGGAAAAACTGCACCCATGAAAAGGCAATGATGAAAAACTGAAAAAGTACAAAATAGCGGGCAGTAATTTCTAAAGGGAAAGGTGATATAAAATGTACGGAATGCAAGATGGCAGACCCTACTGGCCGAATTGAGATAAAATCAATATGTGGAATTTCTCCTTGAATAATTCTCCATGCCTGAGCAAGTACAACGCCATCGTCTGTTGGGTTAAGCCCTTCACTACCGGCATAATTTAAAGCAATTAATATTCCCGTCAACACGATGAAAATCAGCCATGCCCACGGACTAAATCGTTTATGAAGTATCGTTTTTGGTCGCTTATTTACTTTCATGGTATTCGGTTTCAGTATTGACATTCCAAATATTGGTTTTGTCAGTTCGGTTTTTTACAATGTTTTCAACGGCTGTCATCGCTGAAAGCATGCTGTGATCCTGATTATTGTATTTATGCATTCCATTACGGCCGATTAAAAATAAATTCGGAAACTTATCGGTATATTCTCGAATCAAATGGATTTGATCGTAACTGCCAAAATATGCCGGATAGGCTTTTGGAACGCGATGCATTACTGCATCCTGTACATCAGATTTCTGTATGATTTTAATTTTCTCTAATTCCGATTTTGCAATCTCAATAATCGCATCATCAGATTTATTCCAGAAATCATCGCCTTCATAACAGAAATACTCAAGCCCCATCCAATATTTTGTTTGATCTTTCACCAAATATGGCGACCAATTATTGAAAATTTGCAATCTCCCAAGCATTACATCGTTTTCCTGAATGTATATCCAGTTGTCTTTGATTCTCCTGTCATTTTTGTCAATCAGCAGCTTATCCACAAGCAATCCAACCGTAATAAAATCGCGATAAATCAGGTTTTCTGCAATCGTTTTTATCGACCCTTCTGTTTTCATTCCCCGAATTAAATCAACGATGGGCATACTTGAAAAGACATAATCTGCTTGCATGCTTATACTTTCACCGGTTTCGTTGTTTTTTACGACAACACCGGTTGCAAAATTGTCTTTATGTAAAATTTCTGTCACTTTGTGTTGCAACAAAACTTCTCCTCCCTTTTGCAGGATTTCATCAGTAACAATTTCCCACATTTGACCGGGTCCGAATTTTGGATATAAAAAGCGTCGAATCAAACTGGTTTCTGTCGCTTTCTGCTGAATGTCTTTTTTGCTTTTAAGGCTTTGTGAGATTGCATCTTTAAGCGCTTTGCTGATGGAAAGTCCTTTGATGCGCTGTCCGCCCCATTCAGGTGAGATTTCTTTGCAGGGAACGCCCCAAACTTTTTCTGTATAATCTTTAAAGAAAGTGAGATAGAGTTTTTTCCCGAAACGATTAATGAAAAAGTCCTCCAGATTATTCTCCTTTTTAATCGGGAAAATGCGGGCTTTAAAATAGGATAATCCCAGCGCAGCACTTCGAAAGAAGCCAAGTGCACGGATTGTATTCCATGTCAGGCTAATCGGGTAATTGAAGAATTTTCTTCGGTGATATATTCGGGACAAACGATTTCGCAACAGCATCACTTTGTTATGGGATTCCGGATCCCGAATTTCTTCTCCTTCATCTGAAAATTGCGGCGGCATTTTATCCATCCACCATTGCATCACTTTGTCGGATTTTGAGAAAAACCGATGTCCGCCAAAATCCATGCGGTTACCATTATGTTGCACGGTTTTTGAAATTCCGCCGACATAAGTATCTGCCTCTATCACAATTGGTTTAATTTGCGTGTGTGCAAGAAGCTGCTCTGCTGCTGTGAGTCCTGCCGGACCAGCTCCTATTATGATGGCGGTTTTGTTATTCATGATACAAAATTAAAAAACTCCTGAGAATTGTTTACTTTTATGGCAAAATAAAGCAAAGAATCGTGCGAAATATTTCAGATAAAGACCAAAAGATCAAAGATACTGTCATGTCGGGAAAACGAATTTCAGCCGAAGATGCTGTTCGTTTATTTGATTTCCCCTTGTCGGAACTGGCGGTGATGGCAGATGTGCGAAAGCGAAAAGTGTCCGGTGACCTGGTGTTTTTTAATCGTAATATCCATATTGAACCGACAAATTTATGCGTTAACCACTGTTTGTTTTGTTCTTACCGTGCCCGGAAAGGCGATGCGCATGCCTGGGAATATTCTCATGATGAGATGGAGTCTCTGGCAAAAAAAGGAATTCGGAATGGTGTTACAGAAATCCATGTGGTTGGAGGCGTACACCCCGATTGGGATATTAATTACTATGCGGAAATTTTGCGACGCATCCGGAAATTATCTAAAAAAGTGCATATTAAAGCGTTTACTGCCGAGGAAATTGTGCAAATGTCAAAAAATGCCGGGCTAAGTGTTGAAAACGGATTAGAGCAACTCATTCGTGCCGGTTTGAATTCCATTCCGGGCGGAGGCGCAGAAATTTTTGATCCTACAATCCGCAAAAAAATCTGTCCCGATAAAATTGATGCCGAAACCTGGTTGTCCGTGCATGAAGCGGTTCATACTTCCGGATTAAGCTCAAATTGTACCATGCTTTACGGACATATGGAAACGCTTGAAAATCGAGTTTCACATATGTTGGCATTACGCGATTTGCAGGATAAAACAGGCGGTTTTAATGCATTTATTCCCTTGAAATTTAAAGCCGGGAATAATAAAATGTCACATTTGGGAGAAACACCGGTAAGCGACGATATGAGAACTTATGCGGTAAGTCGGATTTTCTTGGATAATATTCCGCATCTGAAAGCTTATTGGCCGATGATTGGGAAAGACAATGCAAGTGTGAGTTTGGGCTTTGGTGTGGATGATCTTGACGGAACTATTGATGACAGCACAAAAATTTATTCGCTTGCGGGTGCTGATGAGCAAAATCCCGGAATGCGAATTGCGGAAATTCAGCAAATTGCCCGTGTGGCGGGATTGCGTGCTGTCGAAAGGAATTCAGTCTATCGTGAGATTTGATTTTTTGTATGAATCGAGAACTAATAATCTAAATATTTTAGATTATTAGTTCGTGAAAACTAGTTTTAGTTTTGAAACTGGTTCGAATAAACGTTTCGATAATAAAATTTAGAAAAAGGCAAACAGTCTATTTATCCGGAATTTTTTATTGTACCGCAAAACACGCAAAAAAGCAAAGAGCCGCAAAGTTTTAAAAAAAGATACGCCACAGATGCACGAATAAAATACTTTGTTTTTCATTCGTGCATTTGTGGCTAATTTCTTGCGCGACAAACTCATTTTTCATACGAATTAGCAAACTCTTATGCCTCTTCTATGTGTTTGCATGCGTGGAAGAAAGTGAGGTCATGCGTTTAGAAAATGTTTGTTTTCGTGCTATTTGTTAATCGCTTTTAAAATTCGTTCTTCCTTAATTAACACATCTTTCATTAATAGTTGATAGGGAAATTGTTTGAGTTTTGAAGTTTTAAAGCCTTCTAATATATTTACTAAAGACCCTGCAGTTATTAAAGACAGATTAATTTCAAACTGTAAATCACACTCATTAATAAAATCATCACTGAATTCAGGAGCGATAAGTAATGTTTTTACAACTTTATATTGATTTTTTGTTGCTGTGTCAACATAGGATTTAATTTGTCTTGACACTGAGCTAAATTTGTTGTATCCTTTTTCTTTTACGGTTTTACATTCTACAATTATTAAATCATTATTTCCCAGATTTAAAATCACATCAATTTTATTCTTTGCTGTGTTTAATTCTTTTTTGAGATCTTCATCAACATTGAATCCGAGTTTTTCAAAAATTGATTTTGTGACATCTTCAAATTTTAGTCCTAATTCACTTTCTTTTATAATCAATCCATTTTCTTTGAGTTCCGAAAGATTTCTAAACCCGATTGCTTCATAATTTTCGATGAGTAAATTTTCGGCATCTTTATACGCGTCAAGTATGTTAAGTACGAGATTTCCTCTGAATTTCAGTGCTTGTTCAGCAATGAATTTTTTCAATATATCTTCCGGAAGAATATCTAAAATATCTCTTGGTTTAATGTTAAAGTCTAGTAAGTTGATGCTATTTAATGTAATGTCTTCCGGCATTTCAAATGCTTTAAGTAATATTGTTTTATACTGCGGAAGTGTTGATTCGAGATCAATGAGTAAGCGTTCATACCCTTCAACAGATATTCCAACTTTTTCATCTTTTTCTAATTCTTCAAAATAGTCAATCATATTGGAAATTTTTTCTCCAATGGTTACTCCGCGCAAGGACGACTCAATTTTTAAACCTTTTTCCCAAATTTCATTGATGACTTTCTTTTTCTCTGTGAGGTTTGTACCCTCTTTGTGTATTTCGTTTCCCAGGAGATTAGTAAATGAAATTCCTTCTTGAATGATTATTTTTATTTTTTCTTCGTAATTCAATTCTTTAATATCGATATTGTGTTTTCGACAAACGAAGTTTACTTGAGACACTTTAAATGTTTTTAAAACTCTGCGGTAAAATTTATCTGCAATTTGTTTTTTGCGAACTTTTCTTAAAACCCGTACAACTTCATCTGCAACATAAATTAAATTATTTTTTCTGGAGTAAAATATGATTCCTGTATTTTTTAATGAATTTATTAGATTGTCAATCTGGAGCTTTTCAGGGGGAATGATGATGTAATTGATTAATTTGATTTCTTCTTGGGACAGTTCTAATTCTTGAGATAAAGTTATCAGGATGGACAATTCATCGTTGGTCACTTTACAATCTCGATTGTTTTCGGCATCGTTAGTGTAGGCTGTTTCCACGCAGGCTTTATAAATGAGATAATCACGTTTTCGATTCTCCTCAATATTAGATTTTTCAGATTCTAATTCAGTTTTTAATTGTTGGGTTTTTTGTTTTAAGTTTTTTAATTCTTTAGTATATAGCGTATTGAGCCAATCTTGCCTTAAGATATTATTTCCGTCTTTAATTAAAATGTCAATTAAAATGTCAAGCTGTGAGCTAGTGTTGACAAATTCTGCATTTATAGTTTCTGCAAATTCATCCTCTATTAAGCTGAAAACTTTGGCAATATTGATGCTGTCAGCATTTTTTAAGTCATAACTGACATCTGAAAGAATCTTTTCAATTTTTTTGCTGTTTTTTGGATTACAGGCTTTTATGTTGTCAATAATTTTTAAAAATGAATTCTTTTCTAGAGAATTGAGGTTTTCTAAAATTCTTTCAAGTTTCATGATTGTTTAGTTTTAAACATGCATTAAGATTTCCGATTTAGCTGCTATTCTATTTTAATAGTAGTATTTTATTTAAAACACTTTATCAAATCTACAATTTTCTTATTGCAATATGAAATTTTGTTTTAAAATTCTATGTATTGTGTAAAAAGTGTTTCTCTGGAATAAAATTTAGAAAAAGGGAAACAGTCTATTTATCTGGAATTTTTATTGTACCGCTAAACACGCAAAAAAGCAAAGAGCCGCAAAGTTTTAAAAAAAGATACGCCACAGATGCACGAATAAAATACTTTGTTTTTCATTCGTGCATCTGTACCTAATTCTTGTGCGACAAATTTCTTGACTCAAAGTCTCGACTTTCCTACACAAATCCTTCGCTTAGCGAGTGCTTGCGAAGAAAATCAGCGGGATGCGCTAGCAGACCGGGCTTGTTTTTCTGAATTACCCCCACTTGGGGATCACGCAAGGCGATAGCCGAAGCGTAATCCATTAACAGTGTGAGAGTGAGCCCGCCTGCCGGACGGGCAGGTAAGGAGTTTTCTAACTCTGTACTTCGTTCTCACTCTCTAAACTGACATCCCGTAGGTGGTCGCATATTGGTAAACCGGGATGGAATGCAGATGCCTTAGCATCAAATGAAATCCCGGTGAAAAAATACAGAATCAGAAAAACCTTTTGGCGGGATATTTGATGCGATAGCTTGCTAGCCGTGAGGATGGCACTCAAATATCGTGACAAAAGAACAATTCGAATTAGCATGCTCCTTAAGCTTTCACTAAGCAACTGCATGTGTGTGTGAAATTGAAGTTCTGAGTAAAAAAAAACGAGCTTGCGAGTTTGGAAAAAAACATTTTAGTAATTCAAGCCAAATGCCCAAAGTGGAATAATATTTCGGTAACCAAATTCGATATCATCTTTTACAACAAACGCATTACTGTCTTTTCTAATTTGCTGTTGTTGCTTATTTTTACCTCCTACTTCAAATGTATAATTATCAATGATAAAATCAGCTTTTTTTGATGATATTACTTCGTTTTCAACACGCATTTGATTGAGAAAGAAAGTTTCTCTCAAATTACCTTTGTTTGAATGCTCTCCAACTAAGTTGAAAATAATGTTTGTGTTTTCTAAATATACTTTGTCAACTTTTCCTAAACCACGTATGCCGCTTGTCTCATTACGTAATTGAGCAATCAGTCCTGCTTTCTCCATTAAGGTAAAATAGTCATCTAAGGAATTTCGACTAACATTAATTATTTCTGATATTTTGGAGAAATTGGGCTTGAAGGGAACGCTTTCGGCAATAATTGAGAGCAAGTGTTTAAGCTTTTGACTTGTTCCAATACTTAAATTCGCGTATTGCGGAATGTCTGTTTCTAAGGTTTGAATAATAACTTGACCTAAACGTAAATTCATTTCATTTTCTATCGCAAAAGGATAGTAGCCACGTTCTAAATAATCATTGAATAATGGTAATGGGTGTTGTATATTCGCAAGTTTCACTTCATTATTCAGAATCTGTTCTAATGTGTATATCTCTGTTTCATAGTTGTGAAAAAACTTTAAATACTCTCGAAATGAGAGCCCATGTAATTTGTAGATTATTGCTCGCCGACTTAAATCAGACGTCCCTTTAAGAATGTCAAGAACTGAAGAGCCTGTGAAAACAATTTTCAATTTCGGAAATGAATCGTACATATTTTTTAATTCACGAGACCAGTTAGCATATTTGTGGATTTCATCAATAAACAAATACTCTCCCGCATTTTTATAGAAATCATCAGCTAAATCCAGCAAGCTGTTTTCTCCAAAATATATATCGTCTGCTGAAACATATAGAGCTTTTGAGCTATCTAAATTTTCTTTGATATATTGTAAAATCATTGTTGTTTTACCGACTCCACGAGCGCCAATTATTCCAATCATTCTGCTATTCCATGCGATTTTTTCGTATAAATAACGTTTGAAATCGGTTCTAGTACTTTGTAAAAGTGTTTCGAATTTCTGATAAAGTGTTACCATAATTTTATAAGTGATTTTTCACAAAGATACAAAAATGCACAACATAATCAACAAAATTTATTAAAAATGCTCAACGAGTTGTGCAATGTGAGGTTTCTAGGTCGAGTTTTGATCGTCACGTAAAATTTGAGTTGCCACTTTCCTTAGCGACAGGTTGCACTTTAGCATAGCTTAGCGGTATTTTTTATTGTACCGCAAAACACGCAAAAAAGCAAAGTGCCGCAAAGTTAAAAAAAAAGAATTGCCACAGATGATTTGTCAAACTCATCCTTCATGCGAATTAGCAAACTCTCAGGCCTTCACTGCGTGCTGGCATGTGCACCAGAAAGTGAAGTCTTGAATAAAGATGCTATTTTCCTACGCGTCAAATTCCTTTTTTCATTTAAGCTTGCGAGCATAGGAAACAGAAGTCTTGAGTGAAAATAGTTGCTGGTCGTCAAAGCTTAATCGGAAATTGTTTGTAAAACTTAAATAGACTAATTACTTCCTGACGTAATTTATTACGGACGAATGTTTTTAATTCTGGATTTACAAGTTCCCCTAATCCATCAAGAAGGTGTCTGTTTGGCATTTTTTCAATAGTTTGTATGCATGTGTCTAAGTACTCCGTTAGATTTTGATTCATGCGGTTTTGAATGATTTTCTCATTAATCGGTGTTTGTTGGCTCATCAAAAACCATATATCGAAAATATCCCGATTTGTAATGCTTGCTCGATCTGTAAGTGCACAGAGTTTGTGGGAAAACATATCGCTTTTTGTCATTACTTTAACATGAATTCCCAATAGATTTTTTATTTCATACTTATCCTCAAATTGTCGATGTGATACTTCAATTTTTAATTTTCGCTCATGTTGACCATAATCTAAAACAAGAATATCTCCGTAAAACTTTTTTGCTTCATCATGAATCTTTCCATGTTTGTGACACAATTGTCGCAGTTTATTATAAACCGAAACGCTTTTGGTTATATCCAACAAATTGAAATCTAAATCAACGGAAAACCTTGGTAAGTCATAAAAAAACATAAGCGCAGTTCCTCCTTTAAATCCAAGGTTTTTGCTCAATTCAGCATCCGAATATATGGCTTTTAGGAGCTGAACGAGATAGAATTTATGCTTATTAATATCCATCATAGTTCAAATGTTAATTTTGCTTGTTTGTTAAGCGTTTGCGAGTTGTAAACCGGCAAAAGTTGAGTGATTTTTTGTTTGTTTAAGGGATTTATATTGTCAAAATAAAAAGCTTTATTGAGATATAGCATATCTAAGGCAGCTCGTTCCGGAGTAGCGATATTGATGCCATTTGCTTTTCGGTTTATGCCGGATAAGTTGCTTAATATTTCACCTTTAAACTGTCTATATTTATAAAGCTGATTGTCTATAATTATTTCACGAGAAAGGTAACTTGCATTTGTTATTGCGGAATCAAATTGAAAGATAATTCCGGTACGTTGTAGTACATATTCCAGCGATATGTAATTGGGTGTGAATAACAAACAGGCCAACTCTTCAGGATTGTATTTGATTTTTGTGTATATGCCTCTGCGTGGATTTCGAAGTTTGCCAGTCTTAACATAATAATGCAGTTTTTTTGCCAATTTGGAGTCTTTTTCCACATCAGAGAGCATTGCAATGTCATTGATTCTGTACACGGTTTTTGAATCCTGCAAAATACGATATATAATATTGTCGCCAACCATAAATCTAATTTTATTAGATTAACAGTTCGCAATATACAAAAATATTTTTTATTTGTGCTTAACATTTTTGCAACTCTTCTTGTTGTTTTACCGCAAAGCTTTTATCAATTCATTTTGAGAATGCCACAAAAAAAAAGATACGCCACAGCCTGTTCCGAGGTATCGGAAAATGCACGAATAAAATACTTTGTTTTCATTCGTGCATCTGTGGCTAATTTTTGCGCGACAAATTTATTGACTCAAAGCCTCGACTTTCCTACGCAAATCCTTCGCTTAGCGAGTGCTTGCGAAGAAATTTGTAGCCCGTTCTGAGTAAAGTAAAAACTTTTTACTCACACCACTTATACAAATATTGATTGGCTTGTGAATGTTTATAGTGCAATGCGCGTTTCCAGAGGTAGCAAGCGCCTTCTCGGTCTCCGTTTTCCAAGCGACAGATGCCGTAATTAATGTAAACTTGCGGTAAATCGGGATTAATATCCAGCGCCATGGCATAGTCTTTCATGGCATTTGTCCAGGAGCGGGTTGCCATAAATGCATCTGCACGTACAATAAAATATTCTGCTTTTGCTGTGGATTTTTCTAGCACTTTGTTCATTAAAATAATCGCATCGGTATGATTTCCGCGTTTCTGCTCGGCTTCGGCTATCATATACATGCTTTCAATGTCATCCGTAAAGGCTGCATATGCGCTTGCCGATTGAATGAGCATATCTTGAGCACCAATTTGTTGAGCAATTTTAATTTGTTGTTTTTTTGCCGCAAAATTGTAAGGATTGATTTTTTCAGCAGTTTCTAAGGCTGACAGTGCTTTTTTGTCATTGCCTGTTTCGGCGTAGGCTTCTGCCGCAGTTAAGTAATAATTAGCAATGCAACTGTTCTCTGAAAGTGCGGTTTCAATATCGCGAATTGCCAGTTCCGACTGGGCAAGCTTTAAGTATATATCTGCCCGTAGTGCATAATACAAATGCCGATTCGGAAACTGCTGAATTAGCGCATTAATTTCTTCCAATGCCCATTGATAATGTGTGTTGTTGTAATAATTCAGCGCAGATTCATAACTTAAGTCAGACTCTTTATAAAAATTATTGTTCCACAGATTTTGCCATTCGTTGCTGTTCCGTATTGGATCAAAATCTGAGCACGCACGAATCTCTGAGCGCAGGGCTCTGTTTTTGCTATTCATGTGTTTAGTTAAAAATGCACAGGCTGTTTTTGCATCGTTTTGCAAGGCAGCTTCTCTTGCCAGAAAAAAGCTTGCCCAAATTGTATTTTGATGTAGAGTTGCAATGTGAAAAGCTGCAAATTTTTCTCCTTCCGCATCTATGGCCAATGCAAGATTTTCGGCTAATAGTTCATCATTTCGGACTTGTGTTTCGTAATTTTGAATGATATCCGTTTGCGGATTGTTTTTGACCTCTGACAATATTTGATAAAACAAATCCTGTTGCTGAGCAAATCCGGAGATGCTCAGTAAGACAATCATGGCAATATGGAGAGCGTGTTTTATCATTCGTCTTGTATTGGTCGTCCGGATGATTTTTTATCTGGATAAACGTGAATAAATCCGTGCAAATGTCTCGGTTCAATTCCTGTTAGGCGGTATTCGTAAACTTCACAAATGTAATAATATACGCCCGGGGATACCATGCGGTCATTTTTTTGATATCTGCCGTCCCACATAATGTCGGGGTCGGTGGTTTCAAACATGACTTGTCCCCAACGATTGAAAATTTGCATCTCAATATGACTGACAAAATAATAGGGCATTTTCGGATGGTAAAAATCATTGATGCCGTCGTTATTGGGTGTAAAAATGTTCGGCAATTCGTAATATGAGCAATTGTCAACACAAAGTTTGGCAGGTTTTGGAGACTCATTATAGAAGGAGTCAACAGCAGTTACATAATAGCAACCGGCTATGCTGCGCTCCGGATAATGCTTATAGCTGAATTGATTAAATGCTGCAGGAATGCTGTCCAGAATTCTTAAATCGCTTGATAAATCGGGAGCAAAGTGAATGTAATACTGATAAACATCATCGCGGCAGGAATCCGGCATTGTCCAGCTTATTTCATTGTATAAACTATCGCAAAGCGAAACGACATTGAAATTTGGTGGGCATGGTGGAATGGTATCGGAAGGAGTTCCGCAATTAATTTGTGACCAATTGATAATCGGATCCACAAATCCATCAGACACATAACTGCCGGTGCTTCTTACTTTGTAGCAATAATTTTTCCCATTTATCAGCAGAGAATCGAGAAAATATTGGTCAGATGAAGTTCCTATCGAGTCAAAACTCATTTCATCCTCAGCTTGTCGAAAAAAGGTGTATTCATGATTTTGCCAGGGCACATTTTTGGTCGCATCGATTGATAATTCATTGTCTCCTGACAGAATTTCCAGAAAAATTGATGATGCAACATGTGGAGTTCCTAGTAAAATCCGGTTTCCGGGCTCGTTATTCCACATTTCAACAAGATATGAATGGCTGGAATCCCTTGTGTTAATGTTGTTGTGATAGAAAATCGTATCGTTAATGTTTGTTGTGGAATCGATGAGTTGAAGATTTTCTCCCCATTGTCCGGTGGAATGGTAAATTAGATAATGATAAGGTCCCGGAAATTCTACGGTATCAAATTCTATGGGTTTTGACCATGCCAGATAAATTTCTCCTGAATTTTCATCGGTGTTTTCAACGGAGACATTGGTAATTGTTGGAATGCCGCGAATCAGCTCTGTGCAGATTTCCTCACTTGCATAAGATTCAGCTCCATCCGGGAAACGGGCAACAATTCGATAGCAATAATTATAACCTTGCGGTAATCCGGCTTCGTTATTGTTATCGAGAAAACTCGTTGAATTTCTGCCTTCAACATTTCCCACGAGTTGATATCCGAGACTGTCGGGAATTCCTGTGTCACAAATTCCGGGTGTCCAGTCCACCGATTCAGTGTTTCGGTAAATGTCGTAAGAAACAACGTTCTGACAACGATTGGGCTCCCATGTTAAGCTAATGCTGTTGGTGGTCGATTGAATATCGGTGATTTCGGTTTTCGGCCCGATGACATAAATAAGTACATTTTCAATGTCCACAAGATTAACAGGAGAGGCATTATCTTGTGCTTTAAAATTCACGACATAAGGCTGTCGTCTGACGTAATCACAGGTTGTTTGCCAGACAAATGTTCCTTCTGCGCTGCCGTTTCCGAAATCTTCGTATTCGAAAGTGGCGTAAGAATCGGGAATGAGAAATGGCGCCCCGTAAGCAGACATAGTGATTGCATCTCCGTCAGAATCGGTTGCAGGAATTATGAGTTGCAACAAAGAGTCAGCTTCTACACAATGTTTTCTTTCAGCCGTTATAACTGGCGGATTATCATCGCTTTCATACACTTCAATCTGCATGTCACGAATAATCTGCCCGATTTTATGGCCGTTTCGCCATTCTTCAATACGAATTGCGATGTTGTAAACGCCGACCTGTGTCGGGCTGTCCCAAACCAAATCTCCGTTAAGGGCATTCAGCGTTATTGAATTGGAGGCGGGTGGGAGGCTGTATCCTTCGATGGGTTCGCCGTTTTCGCCGCGACAAATATCAAGTTTATAAGAAATACTGTCACCATCCGGATCATAAGCACCCGGGTTGTGAATAAATATTTGACCTACAGCGGCTTTGTCGATAGGGGGTTGGGTTAAGATTGGGGTGTTATTTGTGCCGTCTTCAGGACTGATTCGCAGAATGGTTGAAATGCTAAAAACAACATTTACCGAATTTGGAATATTGTCCACACCTTGGTTTCGGTTTGGATCTTCAACAACCAATTCGTAAATTCCGGGACCGGGAAAGGTATGAGTGCCCTGATAACGATTGCGTCGGTAATATCCGGGCAAATCAACCTTCTCATTTCTCGGTAAGATACTACTGGTATTGTCTCCCCAAAAAATTTCAAGTTCAGGTCGGTCGGCTGTCCATCCTGGGCCGGTTGCAGTGTAGGTGATGATTGTAACTTTGTAAGTTAATTCAGAAATTTGTTCATAGGTAATTTCTCCGGCACGATTGTGAGTTGCCGTGGCTGAAATGCTGAGTGCCAGCATTCCTGTCAACAGGAGGAAATATGTAAACAGCCTATTCATTCTACCTCCAAAGTTATCACATTATTTTCACCTGTCAAACTAAAACTTTGTTGTTCGCCTGAAATGTTGATAATTAACAGGTTTGACTGGTCGGCAAAAAGCTCGGTTAAAATTTGATTTTCAATTTTTAGCGATTCCGGTTTTTCTGTTTTTAGCGATAAAAATACCCGCATTGCCATTTCACTTCGTTCTGTTTTATCAAGCTGAATTTCGTCTGGTGAAATTGCTTTCCCGTTGATGCTGATTTTAAAATTCTGCACAAACCAGGCTTCAATGTATTGTTCCGTGTCCGGATGTTGTGTTTCGCTACCGAGACCTAAATCTACCTCAAGTTGTTCTTTGACAGATAATTCCATGTCATTCCAAAAAATACGACTTGCAATGAGTAATTCCTGCTTGTCTTCATTATATTCCACATTAGTAAATGAGACATGCACAGGATGCAATGACGCGAACAAGAGGCTTATGATAATAAGAAAATGCATTGTCTTTTTGCTTTAATCAATCCGTGCTTTTATAACATCAAACCCTTGTGAAATGTTGTGTGGCGGAAGCCCTAATTCACGATTTGCATAGTTTGAATTAAGATAGGTTTTTGCAGGACGTCGTGCAATCTGATTTAAGTCTGCTGATGACACAGGCTGAATGAGCTTTTTATCTAGATTGAAATGTTCTGCGATTTTTACCCCGAATTCATAAACTGACATTTTTTCGTTTCCGGCATAATGCCAAATTCCTTCTTTCTCCAGAATGGAGATTTTTAGCAAAACAATTGCCAAATCATCCACAAAAGTTGGTGTTCTATATTGGTCGTTTGCTTGTTTAATCTGCTGATTATCTGAGAGTGAGTTGTGTATCCAGCGAAAAATATTTGAACGCTTAATATGCTGCGGATAATCATAAATTATGGCTGTACGAACAATTGAATGTCTGCAATTTGATTGTTTCAGCGCTTGTTCAGCCATAAGTTTGCATGTGCCGTAATAATTAACCGGATTTGTATTGTTAAATTCAGCATCACTAGCATCCGAAAGTCGGGATTTTAAAAAGCTCTCAGAATCCTGTATTTTTGAGTTCGACAAAAAACTATGTAGAAATACGTTAAAAATTTGAAAGAGGTTTTCAAATTGCAAACTTTTTCTTACATTCATGGCTGTATTTAAAAATTAGTATTATGAGCGTATTATCACATTTAGAGCCGGAAAAAGTCTGGCAGTATTTTGAAGATATTTGTCAAGTCCCTCGTCCGTCGAAGCAAGAGGATCAGATTATTGCCTTTTTGCTAGATTTTGCAAAAAAGCACAATCTTGAAGTAAAACGTGATGAAATTGGGAATGTTTTGATTAAACGTGCTGCGAGCCCTGGTTATGAAAATCGGAAAACGGTTGTTTTGCAATCCCATATGGATATGGTTTGTGAGAAAAACAAGGATGTCGAAATTGATTTCAATACCGACCCGATTCAACCCGTTGTGGACGGTAATTGGGTGAAAGCAAAAGGAACAACTTTGGGTGCAGATGATGGAATTGGCATGGCCGTTGAGATGGCTTTGCTTACTTCTAATGACTTGGAATTTCCGGCACTTGAGTGCTTATTTACCGTGGATGAAGAAACTGGTTTAACCGGAGCATTTGCTTTGCAACCCGGCTTTTTTGATGGGAAAATTTTGATTAATCTTGATTCTGAAGATGAAGGAGAAATCTTTATTGGTTGTGCCGGTGGTATTGATACAAATGCACGTTTGAAATATAGAGAAAAGTCTGTGCCAAAGGATCATGTTGCTTTGAGGCTTGAAGTTGAGGGACTTAGAGGCGGACACAGTGGGGATGAAATCCATAAAGATCTTGGAAATTCAAATAAAATTCTGAATCGTTTTTTGAAGCAAATCGGAGAGGATTACAATATTCGTCTTAATGTTTTTGATGGTGGAAACAAACGGAATGCAATTCCGCGCGAGGCATATGCTATTATTACAGTGAAGGAAAAATATGTTGAGAAGTTAAAAGCTGATTATCATGACTTTGCTGAAGTATTAAAGCGAGAAAATGGCAAACGTGAACCGAATATGAAATTTACAGTGAGTGATGTGACTTTGCCGGATTTTGTTATTAATAAGAAAACACAAAGAAATCTTGTTAATTCAATTTATGCGTGTCCTCATGGGGTGCATGCATGGAGCCCGGATATTGATGATATGGTTGAAACATCAACAAATTTGGCATCTGTAAAATTTATTGGTGATAATGAGATCGAGATTGTTACCAGTCAGCGTTCATCAAAAGAATCAGGGAAAACTGATATTTCGACAATGGTCGCATCGGTTTTTGAAATGGTTGATGCCGATATTCAGCATTCAGATGGATATCCCGGTTGGGCGCCAGATCCGGACTCTGAGATTTTGACGATTTCAGAAAAATCTTACGAGCGGATATTTAATAAGAAACCTGTCGTGCGTGCAATTCATGCCGGTTTAGAGTGTGGTTTGTTTTTGGAAAAGTATCCATATCTGGATATGATTTCTATTGGACCAACAATTCGAAATGCACATACTCCTGAGGAGAAAATTGATGTTGAAACCGTTCAGATGTGGTGGGATCATCTTTTGGATATCTTTAAAAACATTCCGGAAGCTTAAAACGTGATTTTATAAAATAGAAAGCGGCTGTCCTTTAGAGGGCAGCCGCTTTTCTTATGTGGTATTTTAATAATTTCTAAAAGAAACTTCGTCCGCCTTTAATGCGCTCGCCAACATTGATTCCAAGTACTATCTCTTGAGATCCAATTGTATAGCTTGATAAGTCGCTAAATGTGAAGTCATATGCATAGCCAAAGTAATAGTTGTCAATTTTCAAACCGATTGCAGCGATGAATGCGTCATTTGGTCTAACACTAAATGCTGCCCAATAATCATCATCGTAAAAGAATTTTACATTAAAATCAATTTGTGGAGTAACGGTTTCAATAGTTTTCACAAGAATTGAAGGCTCAATATCAATTAATGGTGTATTTCTAAACTCGAAACGGTAACTGCCAAATAAGAAATAGTGCCTTACCATAATGTTTTCATCCAGGTTTTGATTGATTTTCAATTTTGATTGGAATAGGTGAGCAGCGCTAATTCCTGCGGCATAATTGGGTCCATACACATAAGCCCCAAAATTTGCATCCGGCACAAAAGTTTTTTCAATTTGGTAAGAAATTGAGTTGTCATCAGGGTTTGTTAGGGTGAAAAACCGTTGATCCATTTTATATTGAAAGCCTAATGCGGATAATCCAAGTGAAATACGATTCAGTCGATTGATATAAAAGTGGTAGGCATAACTTACCTGAATTCCGGTGTGACTTGTTGGGCCGAAATTATCATTAAAAATGATCGCTCCCAGTCCGACCATGTCATTTTCCAGCATCATATGTCCACTAACAACCTGAGTAGATGGCGAATCTTTAATTCCGAGCCATTGTTTATGCACACTAAGTTTTACCGGTGCATATTCTTTTGAGCCAGCTACTGCGGGATTAATATAGTACGGGTTCATTAGGTACTGACTGTAAAGCGGCAGTTGTTGACCCATTGAAAAGAGGCTTGCAAAAATGATTGGTAGAATTATTAAAAGTTTCTTCATAATACGGTTTTTTGGCAATGAAAAATACAACAATTTTTAATGAAAACAAAAAAAATATTAAATCAGTTAATCTTATTCGAAAAAAGAACGTTGCCCTATTCTTGCATCCTCGATATTCCAACCGAAAGATATCTCTTCAGAGCCTGTAGTTACATTGCTTATGTCGCTAAATGTAAAATCATGGGAAATTGCAAAGTAATACTTGTCAAAAGTTAATCCCATCATTGCGACAAAAGAATCATCCGGTCTTAAGCTAAATGCGAACCAAAAGTCACCATAAAAAACCAATTTAATGTTGAAATCTGTTTGTATCGGTGTAACCTCGGTTGTTTTTATTAATACGGATGGAATGAGTTCAAAGTTTCTATTATAGGGAAATTTAAAATTATATCCTGCGGATGCAAAGTAATGTCTTACCAATTGATTTGACTCTTCTTCCCAAGTTCCGGTGAGTTTCATTTTTGATTGAAATAATTGCGTAATGGAGAGTCCGACCCAGTAATTGTCATGGTACAAGTATGTGCCAAAATGTGCATCGGGAATTACAATTTGCAAACGTTCACTCATTAATATTGGTTCAAAACCATAGAAGTCTTCTTGTTCCAAACTCAAGCGGTAATGCATGAGTTGGGCAGAAAGTCCTAAGCCCAATTTTAATTCACGGTTTAACTCCAAATGATACGCATAAGTAAAATTTGCACCGATGATTTCAATAGGTCCGAATTTATCATGGAACAGTTGACCACCAATTCCAATGTTTTCTTGTTTTAATTGCTGATGATAAGACACATATTGGGTTGAAGGAGATTCATTGACCCCCAACCATTGCTTATGTACGCTAAGTCTTAATGGTGAATGATCAGACACTGTCCCGGCAACGGCAGGATTCAAAATAAACATATTTTGGTAATACTGACTGTATAAAGGAAATTGTTGTGTAAACCCTGCCTTTGCAAGCATCAGAATTCCCAAAATTAATATGATATGTCTTATTTTATTTGTCATGTTTTATCAAAACTATCGGATTACAGTGACTGTTCCGGTTAAAGGTTTTCTGCTATTTGTGCCTAGATTCACATAATAGATATACGCACCAGTTGGCACAGGGTTCCCATTATATGTTCCATCCCAGAACGGATCATTCCATCCGCCTTCGTACAGGAGTTGTCCCCAGCGATTGTAAACTTGTATCAGACAACGTCTGTATAAATCCAAATGATCAATTTGCCAAACATCGTTAAAGCCGTCTCCATTAGGTGAAAATGCTGCCGGAATGCGAATGCAATTTTCTTCAGATTCCACCAGTGTTAAGATGATCACATCGTTGTTTTGTAAGCATCGATTTACATCATACACATTAATAATATACTGTCCTGATGGCATACTGTCAATGTATGGATTTTGCTGTGTCCAACTTATTCCGCCACCATTCAAGTGAATTGAATATGGTGGGGTTCCTCCTGTGATGCTGTCAAGTTGTATCCAACCATCTTCAAGTCCACTGCAACTTGGGTTTCCAGAACCTGAAACATTAATATAAATTGGGCTTGGCTGGCGTATTTTAATGATTGTATCGTATTTACATCCGTTGTCATCAGTTACAAGCAGTGTGTAATTTCCGGGAAATAAAGTTGCGCCTGTTTGTTGTTGATATATGGTATCAGTTCCGGGTCCGTACCATATGTATTGAAATGGAGCTTGTCCACCAAATCCTTGCGCAATTCCACTACCGTTATTAAAGCCATAACAAGTGACGTCTCTTGCTTCTGCTAAGGCATAAATTGCACTGTCGGGTTGATCAATATAAACAGTTTCCATTCCTGAGCATCCTTCTTGATCTGTTGCAATTACCGTGTAGTATCCTTCAGATAGATTTGTGTATGGATTTCCGTAGAAATCTGCATCCCACGCATAGGAGAAGTTTCCGTTTCCACCGTTAGCAATTGCCTGTGCCCAACCCGATGAGCCGCCTTTACATAAAACATCTTGTGTGATGAAATCGACGGTTACTCCTTCAGGTTGAGTGAGTGTAAGTGTGTCATTTCCAATACATCCCCATGCATCGATAACCTGAACAAAGTAGGTTCCTGACATTAACTCATCAATGCTTTGAGTTGTGTCACCGGTATTCCAGTCAAAATTGAAAGGAAGTGCCCCATCATCTAATATTGCTGTTAATTCACCGTCGCGTGCACCGTAGCAAGAGATTGGCTCGGTAATTTCAATTTCTGGATGAATATTACCTATGGATTCAATCATTACTTGTTGTGCCCAGGTACAGCTGTGTGAGTCTGTGACTGTTACTACATGGATGCCTGCAGGAATATTCGGAACAATGCCTGTCGAGTCGCCGGTTGACCATTCGTATGAATAGGATGGTGTTCCACCAATTGTTGAAATCACTGCACTTCCGGGAACGTTATTACATTGTACCGGAGTTATCGTAAAACTCATATGCAATGAATCCGGTGAAAAGACTTCAACAGAATCTAAGTAAATACAGTTGTTATCATCTGTTACTGTAACATACCACCATCCGGCATTTAGGTTGATTGCCGTATCGGTAACAGAATGCTCCGGATTGTTCCAATCGTATGAATATGGTGGCGTTCCTGCTCCCGGATCCATGTTAATCACTGCATATCCGTCAGCTGATGCTGGACAGGATGTTAAAAAGCTTTCCGTACTTGCGGATAGCGCATTGGGTTCGTAAACTAGGAGTGAATCTGAAAAACTACAACCGTTTGCATCTGTTACATTCAAGTAATACATTCCCGCTCCAAGATTTGTAATGTAAGGAGTATTGTGAATTGTGTCTCCGGTTTCATTTGTCCAAATCGCTTGATATGGGATACTACCACCGCTTATTATAGGGAATGTAGAGGCATTTTCATCTCCATAACAATTCAGGAATAAGCTGTCTCGAAGTTCAACCAATAAAGAGTCAGGTTGATAGATGTAGCTGGAGTCAATCTGTGTGCATCCGTTTGCATCCGTGATTTCGAGTGTGTGCCAACCGGGTATCAGGTTATTTGCAGCAGTATCTATTCCGGCAGGATTTCCATCCCACGAATAAAAATATGGTGATGTGCCACCGCTTACTACGGATTGAATTTGACCATCATCTGCTCCATTACAGGAGATGTTATTACTGAAAAGATCAATAATAATTTCTTCAGGTTCCGGCACAAAAATAGATTCAATTACAGAACATCCATAGCCATCGCTTAATTGGAAGATGAAGTTTCCGGCTTCAATGCCTGTAATAATGTGAATGCCTGCTGAAATGTCTTCAAGTTCTCCATCTCCGCCTGTGCCATTTGACCAAATTAAATGATAATCGGGTGTTCCGTCATTGATTTGTGCGGTAATTTCACCATTGGAAAGGCCGAAACAATCAAGTGAATCAGTTAGGTCAATGCTTAAGCTCGGATACGATGCTGGTTCATGCACTGTAAGTGTTGTGTCATAAAGACAAGTATTTGCATCGTTGACAAATATCTCATAATCGCCTGCTTCGAGATTGAATAATGCAGGGAAATTGCTGTCAATAATTGTGTCTCCTTCGAATATCCAAACATAATCAAATGCAGGTGTTCCTCCGGCTGGGTTAAGTTGTACACTTCCGGTGCTATCTCCAAAGCAAAATACTGAATCAATTCCGGCGTTGAATATAAATTCTTCCGGTTCAGTAATAAAGAAATTCATGGTATCCGATGAACAGAAATTCGCGTCTGATACAAGTACTGCATAAGCTCCCTGTCCAAGATTTCCGATGCTGTCTGTTCCGGTTTCAAATACAGTGTTTGTGTCGTCTAACCACTCGTATTGATAGGGCGGTGTTCCACCAATTACATCAATATTAATAAATCCATTGTTATAACTGTAACAGGTAATATCACCTTGTGCCTCCAGAATAACTTCAAGACTGTCAGGTTGCGTAATTGTGATGATTGTATCATAAACACAAGTGCTATCGTCAACGATAGTAAATAGGTATTCTCCTGCAAAAATATTTTCAATAAAATCGTCATTGTCGAGAATTGTTGCGGGATCATCTGTCAGAATCCATTCCATATTATATGGTGGTGTGCCTCCGTTTGGATTCAAATCAATATAGCCTGAATTATCACCATTGCAAAGTATATTTTGTACGCTGTCGAGTCCAAAATAAAGGGCAGGTGGTTGTATTATGGTGATAGAATCATTGGTTGTGTATCCGTTAGCATCGGTTGCTGTGACATAATAAGTTCCTGCCGGGATAAAAATCATGACACTGTCTGTCCAGATTTCTGTGCCGCTTTCGTCTTCCCATGAGTAGGAGTAAGGTTGAACTCCGCCGCTAACTTGCAGCCAAGCACCGCCTGTTGTATCTCCGTTACATTGCACATTGCTTCCGATAATTGTATGTATCAGTTCGTCCGGTTGATTCAATGTAATTTGATCTTCTATCGTACATCCGTTATCATCGGTTAATGTCAGGCTGTATGTTCCTGCCGGGACATTCAACAGAGTATCCTGATTTGATAGGATATTTCCGGGATCAGTAATGTCTTCCCATTGATAGTAATAAGTGGGAGTTCCACCGGATTCAATTGCCCAAGCATAAGCATCTGAGGCGCCAAATCCTGTTGCATCAACTCCACTGAGGCTTAAAGCCAATGGGTCAGGTTCCGGTAGGAAAACGGAATCGTATTGCATGCATCCATTTACGTCGGTTACGGTAAGATAATAATTTCCGGTTTCTAATCCGGTGACAGTATCTGTGTTTGAGATATTAGTGTTGGCTTCATCTTCCCAATAATAACTGAATGGATTAGTTCCTCCTGTCATTGTAACAAATAATGACCCTTCATTGCCTCCGTTACAAAGTGGCATTGCTGTAACAAGGAAATTCATCTCAAGGGAGTCATTGGTTTCAATTTTTATTAAGGTATCAGCCATGCAGCCATTGAAATCGAAAACAGAAACATAATAAACGCCTTCGGGGAGATTAAATAGTGTGTCATTTGTTGATGCAAAACCATCCCATACATAATTATATGGTATTGTTCCTCCGCTTACATCAATGCTAGCTGAAGCGGTTGAGTCGCCGTAACAAGTAACAACAGTTTGATAGGTGTCGGTGATTTCTAATACCGGAGGTTGTGAAATGATAACGGCTGTGTCCCAGGTATAACCTAGCGCATCTGTAATTGTTAGGAAGTAAGATCCGGCAGGTAAATCGTTAAAGTCTGCTTCATCAGAACTAAGAGTTACTACTGCATTTTCCCAATAGAATGAGTAAGGAGGTGTTGCTCCAAACGCTTCAGCTTCAAGCATCCCGGTTGAATCTGGTGCACATAAAACATTCTGATGAACAATGATATTTCCACCAAGTGGATCGTTGGGTTCGGTTATTGTCACAGAACCATACCATTCGCAGCCATTTGCATCCGTTACGGTAACAGAATAATTGCCGGCATATAAATTGTCTGCAGTTTGATTTGTGGAAATTATTGTTCCGGGATCTGAGTCATTAACCCATTCATAAGTATATGTTGGTGTTCCACCGGTAGGATTTGCTGTTGCCGATCCATCATTATTTCCCCATGTTGAGACATTTGTATTTGTGGTTGTGGCATTGAGCACTGTAGGATCTGTAATTTCAATGCTGTCATTGATGAAACAGCCGTTGTCGTCAGTAACCGTTAAATAATAATAATCAGAACCGACATTGACGAGTGTATCACTTAATGATATTAAACTTCCCGAGCTGTTTTCCCAGCTGTAGTTGTAATTTGGTGTGCCTCCACTAATTTCAATTCCGGCAGATGCATTGTTGTCGCCAAAGCAAAGTGGTTCTGCCGTTACAATCATATTAAGATCCAGCTCGTTCGGTTGGGTGATTGTAATACTCGTATCAGCCGTACATGCATTTTGGTCAGTGACAATTACGGTATAAGTTCCTGCCGGAGCATTTGCAATATTATCAGTTATAGATAGTGTCGGGTCATCCCATTGATAGATATAGGCGAAAATCCCTCCCGATACATTTATACTTGCAGTTCCCGTACTGTCGCCAAAGCAAAGCACATTGGTATGATTGCCTGCAGTGATTATAAGTTCGGCAGGTTGAGTAATGATAACGGTTGTATCCCACTCGTATGCATTTGCATCTGTAATGGTAAGAAAATATGTGTCAGCCGGAAGTCCTGTAATTACGGATGAGTTGGATGACCATGTTGCGCTTGAATTTTCCCAATAATATGAATATGCAGGGGTTCCTCCGTAGCCGGATGCAGTGAGTTGTCCGGTTGAATCCGGTGCACATAAAACGTCATCATGGTTTGTGATATTTCCTCCTAGAGGATCATTTGGTTCTGTAATTGTAATAGAACCATACCATTCACATCCATTGGCATCTGTTACGGTAACATTATAAGTGCCGGCATATAAATTGGTAATAGCAGCATTGTTCGAGATACTAACTCCTGGATTTGCATCGTCTTCCCAATTGTATGAATATGTGGGTGTTCCGCCGGCAGCAAGTACAGATGCAGAGCCATCGTTATTTCCCCAAGTTGTTACATTCGTGTTGTTAATGCTTGCTGTTAATTCGCTGGGCTCAGTTAGTGTATATACGGTTTGTGTTTCACATCCGTTTGCATCTGTAACAGTCAGATAATAATCTCCTGCCGGGATATCAATGACAGTGTCCGTTACTGAAATAAGCGTAGATGCATCATTTTCCCAGATGTAATTGTAAGCGCCTGTTCCTCCTGAAATGTTTGCGCTTAGTGATCCGTCGCTGTCTCCAAAGCAAGTTGGATTTGCAGTAGTCGTGATGGAAATCTGAATTTCATCAGGTTCCGTGATTGTGATTGTGGTATCAGCAGTGCATCCGTTTTGGTCAGTGACCAGTACGAGATAAGTTCCTGCGGGAGCATTGGAAATGTTGTCGCTTGTTGAGTTGGTCGGATCATTCCACAGATAATTGTATGGAGGGACACCTCCGTTAACAACTATGCTTGCAGTTCCTGCAGAATCACCGAAGCATAAGTTGTTGGTATGGTTTCCGCCGGCAATAATGAGTTCTGCCGGTTGAGTAATTGTTACTGTTGTGTCCCATTCATAAGAGTTCGCATCGGTGATTGTTAAAAAGTAGGTGTCGGCCGGAAGGTTTGTAATTGCTGCCGTATTTGCATTCCATGTTGCCCCGCTATTTTCCCAGTAATAGGAATATGCTGCTGTTCCTCCGTAAGCCTGAGCGGTAAGTGCTCCCGAGCTGTCCGGTGCGCATAAAACATTCTGATGCGTAATTATATTTCCTCCAAGTGGGTCGTTGGGTTCAGTTATTGTTACAGAACCTGTCCAAATGCATCCGTTTGCATCGGTTACAGTAATATTGTATGTTCCAGCACTTAAATTGTTTGCCGTTTGATTTGTACTGATAATTACTCCCGGATTTGAATCATCTTCCCATTCATAGGAGTAGGTCGGAGTTCCGTCGCTCGGATTGACTGTTGCAGAACCGTCATCATTGCCCCAAGTTGATACATTGACCTGTGATATTGTCGCTGTGAGTTCGTCAGGTTGAGAAATGTTGACATTATCAATTTGATTGCACCCGTTGGCATCGCTTACCGTCAGGAAATAATCGCCAACGCCAAGATTTGAGGCAGTATCATCAAGTGAAACAGGATTGTTGAGTGCGTCTTCCCAGAGATATGTATAGCCCGGAGTTCCGCCACTTACCACTGCAATTGCTTCTCCGGTATTGTCTCCGAAGCATAAAACATCTGTGCTGTTAATATTTATTGAAATGGCTGTCGGTTCGTTCAGTATAATGTTCTGTTGTGCAGTACAATTGTTTGCATCTGTCACGGTCAGCTGATAACTACCGGCACTTAAACCGGTTTGTGTCGAATTTGTATTTCCTGCGATTGGTGCATCCCAAAGATAGGAGTAAGGTGCTGTTCCTCCAGATGCCGTTGCGGTTAATCCTCCATCAGATAAGCCTGAACATGATGGCATGCTATCTACTGAAATATTAAGTGTCAGTGAATTTGCAGGTTCTGTAATTGTAAAGTTTTGCGAAACGGGACCGCAATTATTATCATCAGTAAGGAAAAGCGTGTAATCACCTGCGCTTAGTCCTGAAATATTGTCTGCATTTACTCCCAAGTCTGTTCCTGAAGCATTTTCCCATGTGTAACTGTAAGGTATTGTGCCTCCACTCGCGGTAGTGAATATTTCTCCGGTATTATCTCCGTAACAGAGTATGTCGGTAATACTATCACCGGTAATTACTAGTGGTGTCGGTTCGTTGAGCGTTTGGCTTAAAATAATTTCACAGCCAAGATTATCCGTTACAATGACTTCATAATTTCCGATGCTGAGATTACTCAATGTGTTTCCTGTTTCCAGCGGATAACCTGTCCAGCTAAATGTGTAAGGCGGATATCCATTGCTTGCAGTGACTGTTATTTCTCCATCATTGCCACCGTTGCAGCTAATGTGCGTAGTGTCTGTAATTTCAGCACTTAATGTGTTTGGATCTTCGGGAACATTGATCGTGAGGATTAATTCACAGGTTCCATCATCATTAATGGTGACATCGTAATCGCCGGCAGCGAGGTTTATTGCGGTTTCTCCGGATGAAACATTTGGATCCCAAGTATATGTGTATGGTGCTGTTCCTCCTGCAGTATTCAATGTAATGCTACCATCGCTATTTAACAGACAGCTGACGGGAGTAACATCAGGGGAGGCTGACAGGCCATTAGCCGGTTGTCCGATTGTGACAATAAATTCGACTTCACAGCCCCAGTCATCAGTGACAGAAACGGTATAATCACCGGCAGTAACATTTGTAATTTGTGTTCCTGATCCGTTGGGATGATCCCATGCATAATTATAAGCAGGAACTCCTCCGCTAACTTGAATTTCTGCAGTTCCGTCATTAACACCAACACATGATGCATCTGTAATGCTGAGGATGCTAACTTGTAATTCGGTTGCAGGTTCTATAATGACTGCATTTTCAATGCTCGTGCAAGCATTGTTGTCTGTTAGTGTGATGCTGTAATTTCCTGCGGGTAATCCGGTGATATTTTGTGTTCCTGCAGAAAGTCCGTTTTGTGTGCCGGAAGTGGTTCCGTTATCCCAAGCCAAGTCATAATCAGGTGTTCCTCCTCCTATATCTACGGTAATTATTCCGTCTGCTCCATTGTAACAGGAAACATTATCCGTTGAATTTACACTGAAACTTAGGTCGGTTGGTTCAATCAGTGTGAAATTGTCAAAAACTTCACATCCGTTTGCATCTGTGATTGTTAAATTATAATTTCCAGCTTCAAGGTTGGATAATGTGTGTGATCCACTGCTGAGTCCTGAAATAAGGTCGTTGTTTAACCCATTATCCCATTGGAGTTCAAAGTCTGCAGTTCCTCCGCCAATCGTGTAATCAACAGAGCCGTTTGTTTCACCAAAACATAAGATATCATTAATGGCATCTAAATTAATGCTAAGCACATTGGGTTGATTGATGGTGAAGTTGTAAGTTTCTGTGCATCCTGCTGCATCCGTAACATCAATTTGATAATTTCCTGCCGGAATGGCATTTATCGTATGTGGTCCACCAGCCGATGCGGGGAAATTTCCGTTGTCTGTGCCGTTTGTCCAATCGATAGTATAATTTGGGCTACCTCCTGAAACGGAAAGTTCAAAGGATGCATTTGTATTTCCGTTGCAATCCGGTTCTGTAATATTATTGACAGTAATCAGAATTTCCGGATTGACGTTAATTGTGACATCGTCAGTTCCCTGGCATCCATTAATGTCTTCAACGGTAACAAAATATGTGTCGGTTGCTGTAAGTGTCACTGTATGTGATGCTTGGTCTGAAAGGCTATGACTCCAAAGATAGGTGTATGCCGGAGTTCCTCCCACAACATTGGTTGAAAGGTTTGTGTTTTCGTTGTAACAGATTGGATTTGGAGCTGCATCAAGTGCGACTGTCGGATTTTCGTTGACAGTAACAATTACCTGATCTTCATTTGTACAACCGTTTGCATCCGTAACTGTGACAGTGTAGCTTGTTGATGCTGCCGGGCTAACCGGATAACTGTCATTTGGTCCCAATGCGGGAGTCCATGCATAATTGTAGGGTGGTGTTCCATCCGTTGTATTTGCTGTCAGGGTACTACTTTCGCCATCACAAATAACTTGTGGGCTTGCAGTTAAGTTAAGATTGGGGTTTTCGTTGATAATGAGCTCAACACTGTCATTTGCTGTACAACCGTTGAAATCAGTAATTGTGACATGATAATAGGTTGATGTTGCTGGACTGACAATGTGCGTGCTGCCATTACCAAGTCCGTTATCCCAGTTAAAGCTGTATGGTGCTGTTCCTGCAGCGCCAATTGCTTCCAGATCACTTGTAAAACCTTCGCAAATCGGATTTGGATTTGCTGAAGCCGTAACGCTCGGGGCAGGATACGCATCTAATGTAACAGAACCTTCAACCGTGCAGCCGTTTGCATCTGTTGCTATCACAGTATAGATTGTTGTTATTAATGGATTTACCGTATGTGATTGTCCGAGACCGAGCCCGTTGTCCCAATTGTATTCGTAGGGAGGAGTTGTGCCATTTGCTGTTGCATTGATAATAGCATCTTCTCCGCCGCATACAGGGTTTGGAGCGCCTGTAACGACAATTGTGGGAATTGGATTGATTGTTACGTCAACAGTTGCTGTATTTGAACAGGAGTTATCATCCGTAATTGTGACTTCATAAGTTTCATCAACAATTGGGCTTACAGTATGTGTACTGCCGGCTCCCAGTCCGTGATCCCAGTTGTAGGAGTAGGGAGCAGTGCCGTTACTGCCGCTCACGGATAAATCTGTACTTTCTCCGAGACAAAGTGGGTTAGGTGTTGCAATCGGGTTTGCTTCGGGAAGTTCGTGGACATTTACTGCCAAGCTTCCTGTTCCCATACAACCATTGGCATCGGTTACACTGACATAAAATATTGTGTCTGAAGCCGGTGTTACGCTTTGATTTTGTCCGGGACCTATGCCATCGCCCCAAAAATAAGTATAAGGTGCAATAGTTCCTGAACCGGTTGCACTAATGTTTGTTGTTTCGCCGATACAAACTGGGTTTGGTAAGGCATTTGTAGTTACTGTCGGGATATCGCCGACGATGACATCAATAAAATCTTCAGCCGTACATCCATTAGCATCTGTTACCGTTACTGTATAGGTTTCATCGCTAATTGGTGTCACTGTGTGACTATCTCCGACACCAAGTCCATTATCCCATGAATAGGAATAAGGTGCGAGTCCGTTTGCACTGCTGGCGTTCAGATTGACAGGTTCTCCGTTACAAACCGGATTTGGAGTTGCGTCGGCAGTGACTACCGGAAGTTCATTGACAACAACTTCTATGCTGTCAATATCCTGACATCCTGTGTTATCAGTAACTGTTACAACATAGGTTGTGTTACCGACCGGATTATCCCAGTGGGTTGCTCCAGCACCCAGACCGTTATCCCAATCAAAAATGTAGGGAGCAGTTCCATCGGTTGCAAAAGCTGATAAAAACACGGATTCAAGGCTACAAATCGGATTCGGATTTGCAGTTAAAAGTAAATTCGGTGAATCTGTGACTGTGACAGTTACCTGATCTGTGTTTTCACATCCATTTGCGTCTGTAATGCTCACTGTGTAAGTTGTCGTGTTGACCGGGTTTACCGTGTGGCTATTACCGGCTCCCAATCCATTGTCCCAAGCGTAAGTATAGGGTGGAGTTCCATTACTGCCTACAGCTGAAAGTACTGAGTTTTGTCCCCCACATATTACATTCGGACTTGCAGAGGCGTTTACATCCGGTTGTTCATTAACCAATACCATCACATTATCTTCGACTGTACAGCCAGATGCATCAGTAACGGTGACGATATAATTCGTATTTACCGTTGGCGTAACATTCGGATTTTGCATGTTTCCCAAACCTTGGTTCCACACAAAATTGTATGGTGGAGTCCCATTGGAAACAGTAAGGTTCATGCTACTGGTTTCTCCTTCGCATAGTGGATTTGGATTCGCAGTGAGGTTTGTTGTCGGTAAGTCACTGACATTTATTGTTATATCATCTTGAGCTTGACACCCATTGTCATCAGCAATTGTGACTGTGTAAGTTGTTGCAATAAGCGGATTTACGGGATGCGATTGTCCTGCTCCTAAACCTTGATTCCATATGTAAGTGTAAGGTGCAGTTCCATTATTTCCTGTTGCTGAAACGGTTGCATTTTCTCCGGAACAAATTGGGTTTGGATTAGCAGTTGCAACGACAGTGGGCTCTTCAAATGTGTTTACTGTGACGCTGTCTTCTGCTGTACAGCCGTTTCCGTCAGTTACTGTCAGGTAGTAAGTTGTGGTGTCAGATGGTGTTACGGTGTGATTTTGTCCGTTACCTAATCCTGCGCCCCAGAAATATGTGTATGGTGCTGTGCTGCCGTTTGCAGTTGCACTTATTGTTGATGCAGTGTTTGGACAAATTGGATTTGGAATTGCATCTGTAATAATGTTTGGTGCCGGTTCAACATCGACTGTAACTTGATCTGTGATACTGCATCCATTATTATCGGTTACAGTAAGGTTATAAGTTGTGCTTGAAACCGGAGTAACAATCGGATTTTCTATTGCAGGCAAACCATTATCCCAGGTATAGCTGAAGGGGGCTGTTCCGTTGGTGATATCCGGAAATAAAACCGCATTGTTGTCTTCGCAAATCGGATTTGGATTTGAATATAAATTTGAAACCGGGTTTTCATTGACATCAACAGTAATGTTATCAGAATTTGTACAAGCATTGTTGTCCGTTACTGTTACTTCATAATTCGTTGTTATTAACGGATTGTCTGTTTGGTTTTGTCCGGCTCCAAGTCCTTGGTTCCATTGATACGTATAGGGAGCTGAACCATCAATTGCAATTGCTGAAAGATTTACTGTTTCTCCTTCGCAAATCGGATTTGGGCTTGCATCGGCAGTGACATTTGGTAAATCTAAGGTGTTTACGATGATAGATTCTTCGGCAGAACATCCGTTTCCGTCAGTTACTGTTACTGTGTAAGTTGTTGAACTACTCGGATTGTCTGTTTGATTTTGTCCAGTTCCAAGTCCTTGATTCCAATCATAACTGTATGGCGCCGTTGTTCCAAAACCCAGTGCAGATAAATCAACGGTTTCTCCTGAACAAACAGGATTTGGAATCGCATTTACAGTAATGGTAGGGGCAGGTTCGATCGTAACATCAACAAAATCTTCAACTGTACATCCATTGGCATCAGTAACTGTAACAAAATAAGTAGTTGCAGTAACTGGTGAAGCTACCGGATTTTCTATCGGAGGTAATCCATTGTCCCAGACAAATGAATAAGGTGTGGTTCCATCTGCAGGATTCGGATACAATGTAGTACTTCCTGTTTCACAAATTGGATTAGGGTCAGCAATTAAGTTTGCTGTCGGATTTTCATAAATGTCAACTAAAATGCTACCTTCGGTTGTACAACCAGTAGCGTCAGTAACGGTTACTGAATAAGTTGTCGGGATTGTTGGATTGACAATATGGGTTTGTCCTGCACCTAATCCATTATCCCAAACATAGGAGTAAGGTGCTGTGCCATCAGTTCCCGTGATTGAGAGTGTTACATTTTCGCCGGAACAAACCGGGTTTGGTGCTGCCGTTGGGCTTGCTGGTGGCATATCTGTTACAATCACATTTACAGCTTGACTTGCCGTACATCCGTTGCCGTCTTGAACGGTTACGGTATAAGTATTATCGGAAGGAGGAGTCACCGTGAAGTTTGTGCCTAATCCTAATCCATTGTCCCAAATATAAGTGTAGGGAGGAATTGTTCCTCCTGCAATTGCTGCTAAATCTGTATTGTCTCCAACACAAATCGGATTTGGCGTTGCATCTGCCGTAATTGTCGGAAGGTCCCAAACGGTTACTGTTACCATATCTTGTGAAGTACAGCCGTAATCATCGGAAATTGTTACCGAATAATCTGTGGTCATGGTGGGACTGATTGTATGATTGCTGCCAACTCCTAAACCCTGATCCCATGAATAAGAATAAGGTGACTGCCCTTGATTACCGATTGCATTAAGTGTGACATTTTCTCCTTCGCAAATTGGATTTGGAATGGCATCGGCAGTGACTACCGGTAGCTCTGTGACTTGAACAAAGATGCTTGCATAATCTTCGCAGCCGTTTGCATCGGTTACAGTTGCTGAATAAGTTGTACTTGATGCAGGTGTAATAACGTGATTCGCTCCATTTCCTAAACCATTGTCCCAGAAAAATAAATATCCCGGAGTTCCACCGCTTGCAGAAGCTGAAACATTGCTAATTTCAAGTGCGCAAATTGGATTTGGAAAAGCGTCCAGACTTATTACCGGTTCATCGTGCACTGTCAATGTGATCTGATCTTCACTTGTGCAACCGTTTGAATCAGTTATTGTTACTGAATAAGTTGTTGTCGATGCCGGACTGACCGTATGATTTGCACCCGGACCGATTCCATTATCCCATTGATATGAATATCCGGGAGATCCACCTGCACCAACAGCAGATAAGTTACTTGTTTGCCCCGGGCAAATAGTGTTTGGTGTTGCGTTTGCTGTTACTGTCGGTGTGTCATTGACATTTACTGTAATTGCTTCCTCAGTTGTACAACCATTGTTGTCCGTTACTGTTAAAGTGTAGGTGGTTGTTACCAATGGTGATGCACTTGGATTTTGTGCATTTCCGAGTCCATTGTCCCAACTGAACATAAAGGGACTGGAACCACCGGTTAAAGTTGTTGTGATATCAGTATTTTCTCCACTGCAAACAGGATTCGGATCTGCATCTAAGGTGATGTTGGGCAGTGAGCTAAAGTCAAGTAGCACGGAAGCTTCTCCGGTACATCCTGTATCATCAGTTACAGTAACAGTATATGTTGTTGAACTTGCCGGTGATACAGAATGACTGTCACCTGCACCTAATCCGTTATCCCAAAAATAGGTGTAGGGGACGGTTCCTCCACTTGAGGTGACAGAAAGGTTGGATGAGCCTCCGGGACAAATTGGATTTGGACTTGCAACAGGATTCGGAATCGGATTGTCAGTGGTGTTTAATAATACTGCATCGGATGCGGTGCAGCCATTTCCATCTGTAATTGTCACGGAATAAGTTGTTGAGCTGCTGGGGTTGTCAGTTTGATTTTGTCCGGCACCGAGCCCATTATCCCAAAAATAGGAATAAGGAGCAATTGTGCCACCACCAATCGCTGTCAGATTGACAGTTTCTCCGCTACATATAGGGTTTGGTGATGCGTCTGCTGTTATATTGGGGAGTGAATTAACGGTAACCGTAATTGCATCTTCTGCAGTACAGCCATTGTCGTCGGCGACACTCACTGTATATGTCTGGTCGCTTAAAGGAAACACTGTGTGAGAATCACCCACACCGAGCCCGTTTGACCAATCGTATGCATATGGTGGAGTGCCATCAGTTGAGGTGACGTTTAAATTAGTGCTTGTATTTTCGCAAATGGTTAGCGGGCTGGCTGTTGCAGTGGGAATAGGTAGTTCCCATACATTTACAGTGACATCATCAGTCCCCGTACATCCATTGGCATCTGTTACAATAACGGTATAAGTTGTTGTGTCGGCCGGTGAAATAATGTGAGAATCTCCGGCACCTAACCCATTATCCCAAATGTATGAATACGGCGATGATCCACCGACACCACTTGCAGAAAGTGTACCAGTTTCCAGCGCACATAATGCACTCGGAAACGCATCCGCGCTAACGCTTGGCAGATCAAAAACCTGTACATCAACTTGATCTTCTGCAGTGCAACCATTAATGTCGGTAACGGAAACGGAATATGTGTAATCCACAGTTGGGTTGATGAGATGAGATTGACTGTTTCCAAGACCACCATTCCAATTGTAGTTATATGGAGAGCTGCCGTTAATAGCATTTGCTTCGAGGTCAACAGTTTCTCCGCTACATACCGGATTTGGATTTGCAGTTGCAGTTACTGTGGGGTTTTCAAAAACGGTTAAGGAGATGTTATCTTCTACCGTACACCCATTTGCATCGGTAATCGTTACTGAAAAATTTGTATTTCCTGAAGGAGAAACGGTATTTGTTTGATTGCCGGGCAAGCCATTGTTCCAGCTGTAGTTGTATGGAGTCGCACCACCGGAAGGATTCGCATCAATAAGTGCAGATTCGCCTTCGCAGATTTCTGTAGGGGATAAGTAGAGACCGGAAACCGGCAACTCAAATACTGTGACCGTTATTTGGTCCGTTGCAGAAAGCCCATTGTCATCAGTAATTGTTACAGTGTAAGTTGTCGAAATGGCAGGGGTGACATTTTGTGTATTCCCGTTTACGCCATTGCTCCAGGCGAAAGTGTATGGAACTGTTCCTAAACTGCCACTTGCACTTAATGTTGATTGTTCTCCCTGACAGATATTCTGTGGTGCAGCAGCAGCAGTAACTGTTGGACCTCCTTTATATATCTGATTGTTTGATTCCTGACTTTGTGCAAGTACAAGATTCACAGACATTAAGTATGCCAGTGTAACAGAAATCAAGTGTATTAATTTTAACCTCATCATTCAAAAACCCCTTGCGTTCTTTGCAAATTAGTAAAATGCAATCATAAATACAAATCGTCAGTTAAACTAATGACGAATGCATTTCCCTTAAAGTTGCTTAATTAAAAGCTAATTGCTCACAAAATACGGAAAATTTGGTTAAAACTTGAAGGATATGTAAAGAAAAAGAAAAACTATTGCTTTTAAAACATAGGTTGGTATTGATTTCCTGTTTTTGAGCCTAAATCATAAGCAATTGAAATTTCATGACCACCTTTTGCTGCACTCATTAATTGATTAATGATAATATCATATGAGTACATGAAAGTAAGGTTTTGATATTTGTAGCCAAGGTTCAAAGCAATGGCATCTAAATGGCTGTAACTAAGCCCTGCAAGCATTGATTCATTATATTCCCACAAACCCCCGAATTCAAAAGTAAAAGGTGCACCGCCAACGATTTCCATATTTATATAGGGATGAATTACTGAAATAGCTTGTCTGCCTAGTGGTATGTGCGCTCCTGATTGAATGAAAAAATGTCGAACCGATTGAATACCACTGTCGTGATTGTCGTATAGGCGATATTTTGATTTGAATAGTTGCATGATTGAAAATCCGACATAATAATTGTCACTAAAAGCAAGTAAGCCGGCATTTGCATCGGGTTTCCAAACTTTGTCAGATAAATTTTCAATCACAACTTCATCGGTATCATCGTATAAATCAATTAAACTGCCGTCAATTTTTGATTGCATGATTGTCCAAGCCATGCCGAATGACAAATTCCATTCCTGATTAATATTTAATAGATAGGCATAATTAATCATGAAAGCATTTCGGGTATTTGCTCCGGTTTTATCATTCATAATGATAAGCCCTGCAGCCATATCATCTCTGAAAAGGTAGGAGCCGCCCAAGCTTGAAGTTGTTGGGCTGCCATCAAATCCAACCCATTGTGACCGATGATTTAAAACAATGTTCGGTTTTTCTGGGTCAGCAGCAAAGGCAGGATTGTAATAATAATTGGAAAATATGGTATGCCTGAATTGCGGAATTTGCTGCGCAAAACTGCTTCCTGCCAGAATAATTAATAATATGATTAGTCCTGTATGTTTTGTTTTCATCTTATCTAATTATTGTCAAATGCCCTTTATGGACATCTCTTCCATTTCCTAGATCGAGTAAATAATAATAGGTTCCTTCGGGGAGATTATTTTCTTTGAATTTCCCGTTCCAGTCATTGTTGTATCCTGTTTGATGATACACCTGATTCCCATTTCGATTGAATATCCAAACCTTTGAGAAAGGAAATTCTTCAATGTTTTCAATAATCCAAACATCATTTTTCCCGTCACCATTTGGGGTAATGGTATTGTGAATAATGACGCAATATTCCGATTCTATTAATTCAATCTCATAATCAAAATAACAATCATTAAAATCGGTAATGCTTAAATAATAAAAGCCGTCAGTAATGTCTGTTATTTCCGGGTTTGTGCTACCGGTTGACCAAGCATAGTAATATGGTTCTGTACCACCACCGGTATGCGTTATTATTTGTCCGTCAGCGATAGAAGAGCAGGAGGGTTGAATGATTTCAACATTCGGATTAATGCTGTCGGGTTGTATCATGGTGATTTTGACAGTGTCTCTGCAATTAAAGCGGTCTGCTGCGTAAATTGTATAATGTCCGGCTATAAGATTTCTCACTGTATCGAGTGTTGAAATCTGTTCCCCTTTGTGTACCCATTCAAAATTAAGTGGAGTAAATCCAAGTGGAATATCTGCAAAAGCAATTCCTGTTGAATCTCCAAAACACTTAATGGATTGAATGATATTTACCTCCGCATCTATTTGTCCAACTTTATCGACAATGATTTCGGTTGAATCCTGACATCCATGATCATCAGTAACAGTCACTCCGCCTTCACCGGTTTCTAATTCAAGCGCATCCGCAGCATTTTCTCCACTCGACCATATGAAATTGTAAGGTAGAGTTCCTCCTGTTGCTTGTGCTTCTCCTGAACCTGCACTAACACCACATTCTACAGGGTCTGTAGTTGCAGAAATTTCTAGACGGTCAGGTTCTGTTAGCGTGATTTCATTTTGCACATTGCATCCATGAGCATCTGTCACTGTAAGGCGATATAGATGGTCAGCATCCAGATCGTATGCCAAGCTATCATTGTAAGTTGTTCCTGATGACCAGTTGTAGTTGTAAGCTTGTGTTCCTCCTTGAACCTGTGCAGTGACACTTCCGTCTTCCAATCCGAAACATGAAATATGTTCAATGTTTGTGAAGCTTATGCTTAAATTGTCCGGTTCATCGATAACAATAGGTTCTACGAGTTCACATCCATTGGCATCGGTAAGTGTTACCGTATAGGTTCCTGTGTTGAGTAGTGGTATAGTATCAACATTTGTTGGATATCCATTCCATTCGAGCGTATATGGGGATGTTCCGCCAAATGGTTCAACGGCAAGCCATCCGTCACTTAATCCCTGACAGCTTGGTTCTCCAATACTTACGTGTAATCCGAGACTGTCGGGTTGTGTGATATATTGTGTGACAGTATCTTCACATCCGTGTGAATCAGTGATGCTGCAAACATAAAGCCCCGGTGGTAAATTGGATATTGAATCATTGGTTTCGCTGAAATTATGAAACCATTGATATTCGTATGGTGGTGTTCCGCCTTCAGGATGAATCGCAATGTTTCCATTCGAAGCATTGTAGCAATCAATTATTGTCGCATTTGCCGTGGCGATTAGTGTATCCGGTTGGATTACCTCTATATCTTCGGTAAGCAGACAATTATTTTGATCAGTTACTGAAACAGTATAAATGCCTCCGGGAACATTTTCAACATGAGTTCCGGTAAATCCGGCTGCCCACTCAATATTATATGGAGGAGTGGCACCGCTAATTTGTATGTCAATGCTGCCATCGCTATCGCCATGACAATCGGTTGGACTTGTTGTGGCATTAATACTTAATGCTGTTGGCGGTTCATTTATATATATTGAATCTACAATTGAGCAGCCCATCCAGTCAGTAATTGTAACATAATGCAAACCGGCCGGTAAATTATTTGCGGTGTTATGATTCATTCCATCGGTTGCGTAAGGATGTGACCAATCATAATAAAACGGATACTGCCCGCCGCTTGTTGATGCTGTGATGGAACCAGTATTTTCTCCGTGGCATAACACTTCTTCAGCCTCCATGCTGTTGATAATTGGAGGATTGATTTGTATGGAAATATCATCAGAGGTTGTGCAGCCATAGTCGTTTGTTGCCGTTACAGCGTAATAACCAGGTTCAACTTCTAAGGAATCAACTGCATCCATCATACCGGTATGTATATCACCGGTGCTCCACATAAATGTCAAGGGTGCCAGACTGTCTGTTACTTGTGCGTAAATGGTATTAATGGTATCTCCGTAGCAATAACTGCCTGGAGGTGCATAAAGATTCATTTGTAATTCTGATTTTGGTTGAGGCTTAATATAAGTTCCCGGAAATGCAGTGTCCTGAATGAAATTTTCCATTTCCCAGGTTTGGTCAAACCAGGTTAAATCAGCATGTCCTAGCGGGATTTCCCACGAAAAGAGCGGTCCTATTTCAAAGGGTCCAATATCTTTTTCTTGACTTTCATTTTGATTTTCTTCGCCTGTTGAAACTCCTGGCGATTGTACTGCCGGCGATGTCAGTGAGATAATTTGACTGCTGTTTGTTTCAACATCAGGTAGTGTAAATTCAGGCAATGTTGCCGGCTCAATGGCTTGTTTAAACGGTGTTTCAATTTCGATTGACACCGAAAGTGCATTAATGGTGAGCACGAAAGCAATGGAATCCCATGTATGGTTTCTGATGGTAGGAGATATGTCATAGGCGACATCAATGTACATTGAATCCCATTCATGACATGGATAGGTGATGGTTAAATCGTGTCCTACCGGGACATGGATGGTGTCTTCAATGCCTTGTTCATATAAAAAATCGCTATTTTCCGGGTCGGTTATTTCATATGGTAAATCCAATGGAAATGCCAGTTTTGCCCAGATTGTCGGACAGAATTCAATATCCTGAACCATGTAATTATAGACATCAAAATCGGCACCGAGCAATTCGTAAGCGATAACTGCATTTATATCTCCCAGTGGTGTTTCGATGGGATATATAATTGTGTCTGCGAGAAATTCAAGTGCTTGTTGGATTGTCTCACCATCAGGAGGAGGAATTAATCCGGCCGCTGAATGTAAAAAGTGAATGATGTCGATGTTGACATTCATGTATAGGCTATCTCCGTGAGCGATTAAGCAATTGGTTTCCGTATCTACATAATCTTCGGTTTCAACATAAGGTAATGTAACAAATGCAGTCATTCCAATATCAAACCAGTCTTCAATAACGATTGGGACATCATAATCATGACAAAAATGAAAAGTTCCACCTTCCCAGCAGGGATAGACAGCATATTCTTCTCCCGGGTTTCCATTCAAATGAAATAAGGTGTCTAAAGTATGCGGAACCTGAACATCTGATGGAATCAGATTCACGGTATCGCAACCAAATACACAGAAAATAATATCCATAAAGGGATTAAATTCGTACTCTAAATCAAGTGTCATCACACCGACGGGAGGAAATTCAGTACTTAAATCCCATCCATCAGAAACCATATAAGAGGTGTGAATTGTCGCCGGTCCGCCAAAATCAAATGCAAAATCATTTGGGAAATCCAGTGTGATTTCAACAGGGTAATCTAAATCAAATGAGCCGGTATAAAAACCATGTGCTTCATAAGTTGAACGCAGATAAGCAAAAATTCCGGTTTGGAAGCCAACGCCAAATTCTTGTCCGAAAATTTCCGTAATTTCCGTAAAGCCCCAATTTTCATCGATGGTCACATCAAAAAAGGTATGTTCAACATCAATCCCGTATGCATCATCCGGACCCCACATATTTTGGTCGTATGCAGAGTAATGGATGTTATGTTGCAAAATATTTTCTTGTGCAATGAGAGCAGTGACACCGAAAAGCAGCAAAATGCTTGTAATTGTGATTTTTTGCTTTATCATAATGATTGCTGTTTGACAGTTTTTAAACTAGCAATTATGGGCTTTTGAAGCAAGCCTTTTACAATCGCCGGAAAATTTACATTTATCCAAATTGTCTTTTCATTTCCGGTAAAAAAGAATAAGCGGTAAAATTCTTCTCCGTTTACATTAAAATATGTGACATAAACGGTGGCACTTCCGCCGTCGTTGAGTTGAATTTCTTGTTTAGATTCCAGTTTAAATCCTTGATTTTCAAAATATTCAGCATTCAGGGATTTCGTAATGCTTTCTGCACTGACATTGTTGATTTCCATGATTTGGATTGTAGTTGCGGAACCCTCATGAATGAATCCGTTTGTTGTCGGATTTAGCTCGAAATTTTCTGGAGGAACCATAGAAACATTTGTGTTTGGCGCTTGCAGAGCATCTTCCTTAGAAAGGTCTAATTTTGCGTTTTGGCGCTTCACAAAGTCAGATAATTCGTCCTGAGCGTGGCTTGCAGGGCTAATTACCATCAGCGTGCTTACAATGAATAAAATATGTAAAAGTAGCCTCATGGTTTGGGTTTTTTAATTCGTTAAATTTAAACTTCTTTATAAAAAATATCAAGTCTTTTTTATAATTCTATAATATTCATTTGTCTTTTTTGAATTTGATTTAAATGTATTTACAATCCAATCAGTTATTAATCTCAATAGTATATAACATCAATGCAGCACACACATTGTTTTTGTCCATTGATAAATTTATTTTGTCCCTGTAACTATCTATCTTAATTAAACTGTGTTTAAATAAGTTTCAATTGCAAATATAAGCAAATAAATCTAAAGGAAATATTATTTTTGCACTATGAATTTTAAGCATCTACTTAAACGGTTCTTGATATGGCGCATACGGCACATTAGTGATCGTAGTTTTGTGCTGATTTTATCTGTTTTTGTAGGGATTTCTGCTGGATTAGTGGCCGTGATCATTAAAAACTCCGTGCATTTCATCCAATATTTATTAAAAGACTGGATTTCTTCAGAAGTAGAAAGTTTACTGTATATTTTTTATCCCTTAGTTGGGATATCTTTGGCCGTTTTGTTTGCCCGATATATTATTCGACAACATGTAGGACATGGAATTCCGACTGTCTTATTCTCAATCAGTAAAACCAAAGGACGAATTCGGCAACATAACATGTTTTCGTCAATTGTATCTTCTGCATTAACCGTAGGATTTGGCGGTTCGGTTGGATTGGAGGGGCCTACGGTTGCTACGGGTGCGGCATTTGGTAGTAATATTGGTCGAATGTTTCATCTCAATTACAAACAGATTATTTTATTGCTTGGTGCAGCGTGTACAGGTGCAATGGCGGCAATATTTAAAGCCCCAGTGGCTGCGATAGTCTTTGCGCTTGAAGTAATTATGCTCGACTTAACAATGGTTTCATTAATACCTTTGTTACTTGCCTCGGTTTCTGCTATCTTGACATCTTACTTGTTTCTCGGGCAAAATGTGCTTTATCCGGTTGATATTTCCGCTGCTTTTCAAATCCGCGAAGTCCCCCTGTTTATTATTCTTGGTGTGTTAAGCGGCTTACTTTCCGTGTATTTTACGAAAATGTATATGTATGTCGGTCGGGTTTTTGCCTTAATTAAAACACGTGGCGGGAAACTTGTTGCAGGCGGTTTAGTGCTCGGATTACTCATTTTTTTAATTCCGAGTTTGTACGGTGAGGGTTATGAAGTAATTAACTCTGCCCTGAGCGGTAATGCCGACTATTTATTTGAAGGAACCATTTATTCATCATTAAGCAATAATTTCTGGGCAATTATTATCGTATTTGTTGTTGTATTACTTGCAAAAGTTGTCGCAACAAGCGCCACATTCAGTGCCGGAGGTGTGGGTGGTATTTTTGCTCCCTCACTGTTTCTCGGTTCCAATTTAGGTATGATGTTTGCTTTCGTGGCAAATCAGCTCGGATACGGAGTGTCTGTCACAAACTTTGCCTTGGTCGGTATGGCCGGAGCAATTGCAGGAATTATTCACGCACCGTTAACATCCATCTTCCTTATTGCGGAAATTACCGGTGGTTATCAACTTTTTATTCCGCTGATGATTGTCTCGACAATTTCATATGTTACCGTGAAACTCTTTTCTAAAAACTCTGTTTATACAATTCAGCTTGCAAAGCGCGGACACCTTATAACTCATCATAAAGATAAAGCAGTTTTGTCCATGTTGCATGTCGATGAATTGGTTGAAACAAATTTTAAAAAATTGCATGAAGATGATAAGTTGCAAGATATCGTGCATGCAGTGTCAAGTTCAAAACGAAATATTTTCCCAGTACTTGACGCTGAAAATACCTTGGTTGGAATTGTGGTGTTGGATGATATTCGGGATATTTTGTTTAAACCCGAACTTTATGAGCAAATATCCGTTCGTGAATTGATGATATCTCCGACACCCTATTTGGTTTCACTGGATGATAATATGGAGCACGTTGCCGAAAAATTTCAACAAACTGGGAATTTTAATTTGCCGGTGGTTGACCATGGGAAATATGTCGGATTTGTATCACGAGCAAAAGTGTTTTCTCATTACAGACGTATGTTAAAGCGATTTTCTGACGATTAATGCCTGCACACAGAAATATCTTTCAACGATTATTGACTTGGCGATTTCAACACAAATCAAGTCAAAATTTCTTCTTTATCTGTTCCGTTTTAGTTGGGTTAATTGCCGGATTTCTGGCATTAGGACTTAAAACAGTTGTTTATTATTTGCGTGAATTTTTCTTGTCGGATAGCATGGCAGATTCTCGATTTCTATTATTGTTGTTGCCTGCAATCGGGATTTTTATTACCGTTTTATTTACGCAAATAGTCCTGAAGGATCGTATTTTACATAATGTTAGCTCCATTTTGCATGCCATCTCTAAGCGAAAATCACTGATGCGCAGACATAAAATTTACAGTTCTGTGATTGGTGCTGTTTTTACTGCCGGATTTGGTGGTTCCGTAGGACTCGAGTCACCAATTATTAGTTCTGGTGGTGCGCTTGGTTCAAATTTGGGGCGGTATTTGAAAATGAATTATAAAGAAATCACTGTCTTATTGGCTTGTGGTTCTGCAGCAGGAATTTCTGCAATTTTTAATACCCCGATTGCCGGTATTATTTTCGCTATCGAAGTGTTGATGATTGACTTGACACGTTTTTCTCTTATTCCACTCTTGCTTTCATCTATGACGGGGACTATGGTGACATTTTTGTTTTATGGAGAAGGAATTTTGTTCCAATATAGCATAAAAGAAGGCTTTGAGGCCGGAGACATTCCGTATTATATCATTTTTTCAATACTTGCCGCGCTCATTTCGCTGTACTTTACTCGCACCTATTTATGGGTCGAAGGTTTGTTTCAAAAACTCCAATCATCTTACTTGAAATTGATGATTGGAGCCGCGGTGTTTGGTGTTATGTTGTATCTGTTTCCCCAGCTTTACGGTGAGGGATATTTGAATGTTACACATTTGCTGAATCATGATATAAATGCTTTTGTCGGAAGTATGATGTTTCATGAGCAAATTCTGTCATCATCCGTACTTTTTATTGTATTTGTTTTGGTATTGGTCATGCTGAAAGTTGTAGCAACCAGTATTACGATTTCAGCTGGTGGGATAGGAGGTATATTTGCCCCTTCAGCGGTTACCGGGGCCTTTGCAGGATATGTTTTTGCATTGTCTGTAAACCTGGTGGCCGGCGAACAGATCATTTCCCCGGGGAATTTTGCTTTAGTCGGTATGGCTGCTTGTTTAAGTGGAGTGTTACATGCGCCGCTTACCGGATTGTTCCTGATTGCTGAAATTACGCAGGGATATCATCTTATCGTTCCTTTGATGATTGCTGTAACGCTTGTGTTTATCATCGTTAAAGCAATTGAGCCAAATTCAATTTTTACTATGCAATTGGCAAAACGCGGAGAACTGATTACACACGATAAGGATAAAGCTGTATTAACCTTTTTGAAACTCGAAAAAGTGATTGAAAGAGACTTCGTAAACGTTCCTGTTGATTCCAATCTTGGACAACTGACTCAGTACATTGCAGAATCAAAACGAAATATTTTTCCGGTGCTTAATCATAATGGGGATTTTGAGGGAATTATTCATGTTGAGGATATCCGTGAAATTATGTTTCACAAGGAATCATACGATTTAATTTTTGTGCGAAATCTCATGCGTATCCCCGATGAAATTATTCAGGCGGAAGATTCTATGCAAGAAGTAATGGATAAATTTCACCGAAGCAATGCTTGGAATTTGCCTGTTGTCAGCCACAATAAATTTGTCGGGGTAATTAGTAAATCCTCCTTATTCTCAGCGTATCGAAAACAACTGATTAATATTACAGATGAGTAAACCAATGAAATGCATTGGATGAACTATTAACATACTGCTGTTTGCATTTTTTGAAAATCACAGATCATTAATCAATGAAATCAACGTTTTATCTTTATCTTTGAGAAATAAAATGATAATGTCCGATAAAAATCAAATATTGAATTATAGTTTAGCGAGATTTCTCACCGTCGGTATGCGGTTCGAAATGACAGCTTGTTGCTTTGCTGAGGAGTGGGGGTGTTTGGGGGGTTAGCCGCCAAACCCCAACACAAACAAAAAAACTAATTGGGGGGTTAATTTTAT
>JAQIBY010000027.1 GCA_027858835.1 Bacteroidales bacterium
TCTGTCAATGCCTGAATAGGGTTGACCGTTTAAAACTATTTACTAATTATGTTTTTACACATTAAATTCTGACTATACTTAATTTGTTTTGTTGTCATCTTTAATAATTTAACATTCCTAATAGTCTCGCTTTTAAAGCATTCATTCGATTCTGATTCTAATGTGCTCATTGCACGCTGACTCTGTAAATGTAATAATTTATTTTCAAATTCAATAGGGCTATTTCTATCTAACTTAATATGAGGCTTTTGCTGGTTATACATTAGTACTGCGTGGTCAACTTTTTGGGTTAATTGCTCAAAACTTTTTATTTGCCAGTGCCTTAGATAGTTATTTTTAATTACTCCATTTATGCGTTCTGCTTTCCCATTTTCATATGCATGCTTACACATACTATTGACAATCCCTGCTTTTTGAGTTGTTTTTAAAAACTCTTGTGCGTAATATTGACCACCGCCGTCAGAATGAAAAATTAAACCTTTTATATCTTGTCCTTTTCTGGTTTTCAATGCCATCTTTAAAGCAGGCAAGGTTGTGTGTTCCGTCAACAACCGCCTTGAGACACTATAGCCAACGATACGCCTAGAATATGAATCAAGAATAAATGTTAAATAATAAAATCTACCTCCTACTTCAATATAGGTTATATCACTTTGCCAGACTTGATTTACCCTATCAATCTTTAAACTTTCAATAAGGTTGGGAAAACGTTTTACTCCAGAGCTATCTGTTGTTTTACAAGCATTCCTTTTATGCTTAAAACTATAGCCAGACTCCTGACAGAATAATTCAAATTTATCCCTGCCCATAAAGTCAGGCATTATCTTATAATACATATCACGTAGCCCCATTGTTGGATGATCAGCACGTATGTCTTCAATATAACGTGCTAACTGAGCACTCTCATCTCTTTGTTTTTGTCGTAAATTAAGCATCACATGTACAGCTTGTTTACTTATCCCTATTGAATAATATAATTGATTCAAACTAAATCCTATTTCTTCTCGGTGGAACCAGAAGTATTCGATAGTCGATCGGTAAGCTTTTTTTTTATGTCTACTCCATACAGGTCTTCTGCAATATCAATCATCTTATCCTTAAAATCAATTAGTAATTGTTTTTGTCCTACAGTTTGCTCAAGCTCAGCAATGCGTTTCTTTAACGCTAACAGCTCCTGGGTATCACTTTCGCTTTCAATAACAAGTCTTTCTTTTTTGTCTTTCATAATTCCATACTTATTTATCCATTTGTAAATAGATGCATCTGAAACTTCATAGGCTTTACAAAGCTCTGAAATTTTTGCGACTCCTGTTTCTAATTCGCGTACTTTTTTGATTTTGAAACTTTCACTAAAGGTTCGACGTCGTCGTTCTGATTCTGTCAATTTAAAATTCGATCGTTTTGCCATAATTTCCCGTTTTTAATTAATACTTACTTTTGTATTTTAAACGGTCAACCTATTTCAGGCATTGACACCTAACACCTGTCACCTGTCACTTGACCTCCACCACCTCAGATTTAAACACATACCAAATGTAAGCATCAACCTTTTCATAGCCAATTTCGCGCAGAGATTTTGCGTAGTTTTGCACTTGCTGTTCATAGCGCTGATTATGTTTTTCGCCAAACTTATAATCAATCACAATTGCATGATTATTGCGAATCATAACCCGATCAGGTTTCCGAACAGCACCATCCGGCAATAGAATTTCCTGCTCAGCCATAATTTTATAATCTCCGTAAAACCAATCCCGCACTTCAGGCATGTCCATTGCTTGCTGCAATTGCGCTTTTAAATCATGAGCCGCAGTTTTTTCAACTCGTCCCTTACGAACCAGATTTTCAACTGCTGCATCCAAATCATCGGCAGACAAGCATTGTTCTAAAATTTCATGAGCAATACTACCTAAACTGGTTTTATTGCGAATAATTTCATCCTGATTCAGATTAATAAAGGCATCCGGATGGTGATATCGCAATTTCTGTCCCCGAATATTCAGTGGGTATTCTGTTAAACCAATGGCTTTTGAACGCTTTTTTTCCTGCTGATTGGCAGAAATTTCGCCAAACTCAAAACGGGTTTTATCGGCATTCCAAAAAGAATCCCAGGCGGCTAAATCAGCCGAAGACTTGGCTTCATCTGCCATATTAACATCCACGGAATCACATAAAAGCTCATCCAAATATGAATAATATGTTTTTTTATTCTTGCTTTTCGTTTTCGCATCACGCAACCACAGCCATAAACCTTCTTCTGCACGAGTAATTGCAACATAAAACATGTTCATCATATCCACCTGTCGCTTGTAATACTCGTCTTGATATGCTGCTTTAAAATGCGAGTGAAGCATTTCTTTTTTGTAATGCACCATCACAACCGGCATCTCATTAAAAGGCGGTGATTGCGGCTTTAACCACAAACTTGTTGAAAAGCGCATCGGATTGATTTCCCAATCTAGAAACGGAATAAAAACAAAGCGATATTGCAATCCTTTTGCTTTATGTAAAGTTGAAATAACAATTGCATCAGCTGCCTCCGGCAAATCAAGTTTTGGAGATTTTTTCTCAAACCATTCCGTAAAAGCGATGATATCGGCAGGATTTCGTTGCGAAAACATGTTTATCTGATCTTGGAAAGCTGTAAGATAGGCAAAATATTGCGGCATGTTTTGCAAACCAAAAATCGATACCAAGTTTTCTGTTAAATCATACAATGGATAACCGGACAAGTCGCGATGATGCGTTTGATAAGCTTCCGGCAAACTGCTTAAGAGTGCCTGCTCAATGGCTGATTTATCATCTGACTCAGGATGTGGCTGGTAGCTTTCATTTCCAAACACATCCCGTTGATAGGAAAATACAAGCTGATTTAAAGCCATCAAATTATCCGGATTTGCAATATGATTAAATGCTGATAGTAAGCATTTTATTACAGGATGTTCTGATAAAACCAAACTATCTGCCGACACAATCGGAAAACGATAGGCGCCATCACTTTGTGTCGCTTTTTGATCCTCTTCCATTAAGCGTACGGCAACTTGTCCGGCATCTTTATTTTTGCGGGTAAGCACGGCCATATCTCCGGCAGAATATCCCAAAGCAAATAATCGATGCATTTCGTCAATCATGCCGTCCATTGCAGCAGACCGCCAGTCATCATCTTTGCCTGCGGGTAATTTTTCCATCTGCACGTATCCGAAAGGCGGATTAATGGCATTAGGTTTTTGCACAAAATCTGAATACAGTCGGCTCAATTCCATTGCTTCCGGGATGTTGTCAAACACTTCGGAGAGATTCACGGTAAACGCCGGTATCATTCGATGAATCAATGCATTATTAAACTCGACTATCTGTTTTCGACTCCGAAAGTTGATGTCAAGTGAAATTGGTTTTTCTGCAGGTAGTTCTGCTTCAATTTCATTGGAAAGAATGTTCCAATCGCCGTTTCTCCAACGATAAATAGATTGCTTCACATCACCGACCACCAACACTTCTCCACCTTTTGACAAGCCTTCTTCCAGCAATGGTTTCAAAATATCCCATTGCATGCGTGAGGTGTCCTGAAATTCATCCAACATAAAATGCAAATAGCGGGTGCCGATTTTCTCATACACAAACATTGCATTTTCTTTCACCACAATTTCATGTAAGAGTTGCGACATCTGGGAGGGAAAATAAATATTTCGTTCTTGACATAATTTGCGCAGGGCGGCATTCAAATCCAGAAAAACACCAAAATCATTGATGGTAGATAAGATTAATGAAGCGGTATTGTAATCATGAATGGTTTTTTTATAATAATCCAACATCTCAACAATGAGCGGGTGAATTTTTGTGATTGCAAAATCCATTAATGCAGCATTACTTTGCTTGGCTTTTGATATCATCGTTTCAGGATCCTCATAAGCATCCAATGCCCGTTTGGAAACATCAAAATAGTAGCGATCTTTTAGGCTGATAATAAAACCAAGTGCACTGGCTTTACCATGACTGAAATCTGCAATTGTGAAACCGGAATTTTCAAGCACTTGCTCAGCCTCTTCACTAATGGCTTTCATCCCTTGCTCCAGTTTTTTAACCAGAGAAAATATTAATTTTCGATAATTGATTAGGCGGGTTTTATCTTCGGCAATGCTTTTCAATTCAGCTTCAATTGTCAAAAAATCTTCTTTTGCAATTGCCCCTGATTCATCTAAAATGGATTTTCGGATATTCCAATCTTTACTGTCATCCAATTTTTGTTTTGTGTATTCCAGTAGCCATTTTCCCAGCGGCTCATTCATGTTAAAATCGCTGAGCATTTCATCCAGTGCTTCTTCGCGATTAATTTTATCATCTAAACTGATTTCGCTGTCGGGGCGAATATTTACCTCGTAAGAAAATCCGGTAAGGATGCGATTAAAAAACTTATCGATTGTGCTTACCGAAAAGCGTGAATAATTGTGCAAAATCAGATTCAATGCATGACTTGCTCGTTCTTGTATCTGAGCATCTGGAAAATCCAGTTTTTTACGGATATTGGATAGATAATCACTTTTATTATCCAAAACAGAAAGATAGGTCAGCACATCAATAATGCGGGTTTTCAATTCCCCGGCAGCTTTATTTGTAAAGGTAATTGCAAGCGTATGCTGATAGGCGTCAGGATTTTTTAATAACAAAACGACAATTTCCACTGCCATTTGATAGGTTTTCCCTGAACCGGCAGAGGCTTTATAAAGGCGTAAGCTCATTAAAACTCAATTTCAAATTCAGTCGATTCACAGTCCAAAATCGTAAGGGTTTCCTGCAGTTCTTCGGATTCTTCAGCACCTGAGAAGCAACGAATTGCTCGTTGCCCCGAAGCTAAAGTTGCTTCTTTCTCCTGTCCCGGCTGTAAATCGAATAATAAATCTCCGTCAATACGCACTTCAGCACTTGTGTTATCGAGATTAATTACGGTTAAGGTTCCGGTGTGATTATACTCACAATCAGGCTTAGTTGTACATGCTGAAAGCCCCACTAAAAATCCGGAAATTAGCACTAATATTATTATTCGTTTCATAAGCAATAACTTTATCCCCAAATTTACACAAATATTTAATTATTCAAAAAAAAGATCAGTCCATCGAACAAAAATAAGCTCATCTTGTTAAAGTATTGTAATTTCCATTAAAAATAAGCAACAAACAACCGAACATCATGAGAAATATGATTCAAGCTATTGTTTTATTGGTGCTCATATCACAAGTAAGTTTTGCTCAAATCCTTCCAAATGCAAACTTTGAAACTTGGGTAAGTGAAGGTGATTATGAAATTCCCGAAGGATGGGAAACCAGCAATGAAGCCACATACGAGTGGCCAATAAGTTTAATTACTGCCGAAAAAACCGACGATGCTTACGCTGGCGACTGGGCTGTGCGGTTAATTTCGAAAAACATTCTGGGCATTGTTTCGCCTGGATTTATTACCACTGCGCGTTTTGAGTTTGAAGTTTTTTCTCAAAGTGCAGATTTATTCGGCGGAACTTATTTTCCATACCGACCGGAATCCATTAATGGCTACTACAAATACACTCCCGCTGAACCAACTGATTATTGTGTTGTAGGTGCATTTTTACTAAAATACAATGAAGGCTCTGAAATTCCCGACACCATAGGGTTTGCAGAATTTAACGGCACAGAGGCAATATCAGAATATACTCCCTTTACTGCCACCTTTGAATATCAGTCCGATGAAATGCCGGACAGTTTAGCATTGACCATTTTAAGTACAAATTTTGATAATCCGATTGCTGAATCCATCATGTTTGTCGATAATCTCTCTATCAGCATGCCAACCGGGAATCGTATCGATTTAATGTCAGAAACCGAAACAGTTTATCCCAATCCCGGAAACGGAATTTTTAATCTAAATCTCACTGAAGCAACTGAAATCAGCATTTACAATTTATTGGGCGTGCAAGTTTTCAAACAAAACTTGCCCAAAGGAAATCATAGGCTAAATATTAGTTTTTTAAAAAAATCACAGTTTATTGTTAGATTAAAAACGGCAAGCCATGAAAAAACTCAAAGCATTATTATTCAATAAGTTATTTATTGTTGGATTTAGCATTGCGCTCGCAGTTTCTTTCACTGCATGTGAAGATGAACCGGAGACTGATGATGACAATAATGACGACAATCAAGTGACAATTGATGCCTTAACAGACGGTGATTTCGAAACTTGGACAATCCACACCGAAGGTGAAGTCAGTTACGAAATCCCTGAATCAGGATGGTGGGGATCATTAAATATGCTTGCAACGCTTGGCTCTCCATTAACAATGACAAAAACCGAGGATGCCTATTCAGGTGATTACGCCTTGCAATTAGAAACGATAAATTGGGGAGACCAACTCGCAATTCCCGGAATTCTTGCCGCCGGATATTTCGATAAAACGCAACCAATTTCTGAAAATCTAATGCTAGGTCGCCCCTATACAGAAACACCCCTTGTATTAAGCGGATATTTCAAGTATTTCCCGGCTGAACAAGACACGCTTGTCATGTACACAAACCTGACACGTTACAATACGGAAACCAACACACGCGACACAATTGCCGAAGCCGATTTCACAAGCAATCAATTATTTGACGAATACACCAAATTTGAGCTATTTTACGATTATCACCTGCCTGGTGTCACTCCCGACACAATTAATGTATTGTTTCTTACCAGCGTTTCCGGACAAGAATTTCTCGGACACATAGGTAGTAAGTTAATTATTGACGATTTAACAATTTTAGTGGAGAATGAAGAATAAAATAGCACTACTTTTTAGCATTTTGCTATTATACACAACTGCCGGATTTACCCAAAATCAATTCGGTTTAAATTTTGGTGCAAATTACGGCGGAGCCATACCCACTGAGCTTGACACTGCCGATTACGGCAGCGGACTACCCGGTTTTGTCGCCGGAATAGAATACAGAGTCCCAATCGCTGAAAAATTCACATTACATGCGGGCTTGCTTTATAATTTACGACAGTTTAAATACGGTACAACACAAAAAAAAGATACAGTAGTTGACGTGCAAATCGGCAACACAAATGCCAGCGTTCCCACTTACTACACTGCTGAGATACAGGGAAAAGTGATAAGTCACCAAATTGATTTCAGGCTGCCTGTACACTGGAATTTCAATGAAAAATCCGCGCTGCTTTTCGGTCCATACCTGTCATATGTTGCCGGCGGAAGCGACAAAACAGATATTAATGTGCAAATTGGCGAAGGAAGCATACTCGACGACGTTCAGGAAACCCGCGAAGGCTTTAACAACATCAATCCGTTTGAATTCGGGCTTTTGCTTGGCGGCACATTTCATTTTTCAGAAAAACTTTCGCTTAATATTGAAGGCGTCAGAGCAATCACACCATTTTACGAATCCGGCTATTATGCAAGCATAAACGAAGGCGTAGAAATAAAATTTTACCAAACCTACGTATTTGTCCGATTCGCATACTTTTTTTAAGCATTTGGGCGCCAATTCTGCCTACGGCTGCAAGCTTTCACTTTCCAAACATGTATTTGCACGGCATTTCATGAGCTTCCTCCGGTCGCTATGCCCTGCCGGCAAATTACAATTTTTGGCAAGCAAAAGGCTTTCCGTCTTCGTCAGGGCGCATCTGCCGCGCATATACCACTCAAATGGATAAAACAATTACAACTTCAGATAAAGTATAGCAAGCCTCTCTGCCAATTTACCAGCTGATATTGGCAGGCATACAGAACGACTTATGCTAATCCGTCAGCCAAAAACTTTCGGATTGATGTTTAATCGGTATAATTCCTTACCTTTGTTTTATGTGCGGACGATACATTTTGGTACAAAAACTTGAAAAGATAGCTAAACGCTTTGAGTTGGATATTCCGGATGATATCGATTATGCTCCGTCCTATAATATTGGTCCCGGAAAATCGGCCTTGGTCATTACCAATGAGGGTAAAATGCGCATGGAAATGATGCGATTTGGAATGCAGCCTTTTTGGGCGAAAAAATCCATGTTGTTAATTAATGCACGTGCTGAAGGAAATCGAAACCAGGAAAACCAAATGCATTATCGGGGGGCAAAGGATATCATTAATAAACCGGCTTTTCGGAAACCAATACGTAGTCAGCGTTGTCTTGTCATTGCGGATGCCTTTGTTGAAGGAACCACAGCAGACGGTCTTAATAAACCGTATCTGGTATTTCTTAAAAATAAAAATCGCCCCTTTGCTTTTGCAGGGATATATGATGAGTGGATTAATCCCAAAACCGGTCAAAATCAGCGGGGTTTTGCAATTATAACAGCCGGGCCAAATGAACTTATGCAAAAAATCCCGCATCATCGCTCTCCTGTCATTTTAAAACCTTTTCAGGAAAAGCATTGGTTGAACCCAAAATCTCCGCTGACAGACATTACTGCAATCTTATCTAGTTATGATGCTGACAAAATGGATGCGTTTCCAATTAATCCGAAAATAAAATCTATTCATGAAGATACACCGGATATAGTCAAGCCTTTGGGGAGTAATCTAAATGCTGATTCTTCAATTAGTGTGAAGGATGAATTCAAACGTGAAGGTTTCGGCAGACGTAATCGTCATTTTTAATACCTGCGTATTTTATCTTAGTAAATCTTGTGTTATTTAAGCAGTTTTACGCAATTGTAAAATCAGTGCTTTTGCCTTATTTATCACCTTGAATTTGAATTAATTTCGTAGTCTAAGCTTTTGATTATGAAAATTGGTCTCGTATTATTATTTTGTTTATTCAGTTTATTTGGGTTTTCCCAAATTACGGATTTTGATAGAATTTCTTCAGGAAATATTCAGCGTGAAACGCAATGTGTCATCTCAAATTTACCCAATGATATTACTATTTGTGAAAATGAAGCGGCAGAATTTCAAGTGTCAGCGAATAATTTTAATGATTTAACATGGTATTCCTCGGAAAATCATACAACTCCTATCGGATATGGTGCGCAGTTTAACACTGGGATATTAAGCGAATCACAAACTTATAATTTACAGGCAAATTGTCCCTTTCCTGAGAATCAACTTCGTTCAATTGAAACGCTTTGGCGTGGTGAAAATGGAAAAGATGGTGTTATGTTTAGTCTTAATGTGAAAAAAACTGTAAGCCTACAAAGTATAGATATTCACATGAAACAGGCTCGTGTTAATTGTCATGTTTTTATGATTAACGGCGTTTATGACATGTTTTCAAATAATCCTGCCGCTTGGACTCCGATTTTTGATGATATGATTGATGGCAAAGGGAAATCTGAGCCGGTTACTATTGATATTCAAGATGTTGATTTAGCGCCGGGTGTTTATGGGTTTTATGTTAGCTTAGAAAATGATGATTTATTGTATTACAGCACCGGAACCTCTGTGTATGAAGATGATTTTCTGAGGATTAGTAATGGGAGAGGGGTGACCTGGCCCTTTAGCTATTTGTGTGGAGACCGGAGTTTCAATGGACGATTAAATTATGCGGTGGGTGAAAGACCCAAGAGCATTCAATATGAAATTCATGCAAATGTAGCCGAGAAAGCTAATGCACTGTCTGTATATTTTGTTGGGAATCACTTTTCTGTTAACCAAGATGGAGCATTTGTGTGGTATCAGAATGGAAAAGAAATCCTAAATGAAAATCAATCCACTTTATATCCCCCTGAAAGTGGGGTTTATACCGTTGCAAAACAAATCGGTCAATGTGTCGGATATGAATCAAATCCGGTCTATTTTGCTGAACCGGATATTGATGACTCACCAATGCAAGCTGAGTTTTATCCAAATCCCGTACAAAAAATCCTTTATGTTAATACTCACAATTGTTCTTCAGGATTGCTGCAAATTAGTGATGCGCGTGGTAGTATTTTGCACGAAGAGAATTTTAGTGGTGAGCAAACCCTCAATATTAATCTTTCAGACTTTAACCCGGGACAATATTCTGTTTCTCTGATTTCAGGACAAGCACGATTTTCTCAAATGATTATAAAACAATAGTTTCCTTCTTTGAGAAAAAACTAATAGATTACATTTTAATTATTGTTGTCCGACAAGAATTTTAAACGCTTAGCTATTCTCTCTTATCGTATAAATTAATTGTCAAAAAGTTTTCATTTTCAAAATCATTTCGTATGTTTGCGAAATAAAGAAATGATTATGGTATGAATGAAAAAGTACAATTATCAGATGATATTAAGCAGATGGCTGCATATGCCAAGGCGATGAGCCATCCGGTGAGGGTTTATATTTTGCAAAAATTAGCTAAAATGGATGCCTGTTGTTACAGTGGAGATTTAGTTGATGAATTACCAATCGGCCGCTCGACTTTATCTCAGCATCTTAAAGAATTAAAATATGCCGGATTAATTCAGGGCGAAATTCAACCCCCGTACATAAAATATTGCATAAATGTAGAAAATTGGGAAAAAGCAAAGGCTTTATTTGAGCTGCTCTTTTCTGAAAAAGTGCAAAATCAATCATGTAAAATTAAAACATTAGAAAATGGAAATTAAAATTCTTGGTCCCGGTTGCCCGAAGTGCAAAACCCTGGACAAACTGACACGTGAAGCTGTAAGTGAGTTGGGAATTACGGCACAAGTCGAGAAAGAGGAAGACATTATGAAAATTATGGAGTATGGCGTATTGCAGACTCCCGGGCTTGTCATTAATGGCAAAGTCTTGTTTTCAGGACGTGTTCCTTCTGCAAGTGAATTAAAAGGAATTATTACTAAAAATCAGTAAGTTTATGAAAATGATGAAACGAATTATGATGTTTAGCTTAGCATTAATGTTGGCCTTTGCATGTGCTGACAAGCCAAAAGAGGATGAATCTAAAGCTGAAAATCAGGAGCAAATTGAGAAAACCGGTGATGTGAATGTTTATTATTTTCATACAAGCCGTCGTTGTGCGACATGTAATGCCGTTGAAGATGTGGCACGAGAATCTGTACAGGAGCTCTATGGGGACATGGTTGATTTCGCTGCCTATAATATTGAGGATGAGGACGGTGGAAAAATTGCAGAGAAAGTTGGCGTTTCTGGCCAGGCTTTGGTAGTGTGTTGCGATGGTGAACTTATTGATTTAACAGGAGATGCGTTTATGCATGCCCGAAGTAATCCCGATAAATTGAAAGTGTTAATTCAGGAAACGGTGGATCCATTTTTGTAATTGACCACTTTTTCAACCTACAATAATTAACTAAAAATTGGGATATGGAAGCGTTTTTGAGTGAAATACTCAGTAACAGTTCATTGCCTATTGTTACGGCTTTTCTGCTGGGAATAATGACAGCAATTAGTCCTTGCCCTTTGGCAACAAATATTACGGCAATCGGATTTATCGGAAAAGATATTGAGGATAGACGGCGTGTTTTTTTGAGTGGTTTAGTTTATACCCTTGGTCGGGCAATTGCCTATACGGCATTGGCTTTGATTATTTATGTCGGTGCCGACCAATTTAAAATTTCCGGCTGGTTTGCAAAATACGGAGAGAAAATCATTGGACCGTTGTTTATTATAATTGGTTTGTTAATGCTGGATTTTATTAAAATTAAATTCCCCGGCATGAATAAACTGACACAATATTTTCAAAATAAGGGAGCTAAAAACTATTGGAGCGTTTTGCTTTTGGGCGTTGTATTTGCATTGGCATTTTGTCCTTATAGTGGAGTGTTGTATTTCGGCATGTTAATCCCATTGACAATTAGTAGCGCATCTGGCTTATACTTGCCTGTGGTGTTTGCAATTGCAACCGGAATCCCCGTAATTATTTTTGCCTGGCTGATTGCATATACTGTTTCCGGTGTTGGGAAAATGTACAATAATATTAAAACATTCGAGAAATGGTTTCGACGCATTATCTCTGTGGTATTTATTATTGTTGGGATATATTATGTCATTACGATTTATTTTTGAAAAGTTTGGCAAGTTGGTAAGTTTGGAAGTTGGTAAGTTGGTAAGTTGGTAAGTTGATAAGTTGATAAGTTTGGAAGTTAGAAACCTAAAAATTATGGCAAAAATTGAACGATTTGAAGATATTGAAGCTTGGCAGTTAGCCCGAGAGTTCGTTAAGGAAATGTTTCTTGTTTTCAGTGAGAAAAAACTAAAAACTGAGTTTGAATTAATGTCACAATTTAAAAGAGCGAACATTTCCATCATGAATAATATAGCTGAAGGATATGGTCGATTTAGCAACGCTGATTTTATCCGTTTTCTTGATTATGCCAGCGCATCAGCCTCCGAAGTAAAAAGTATGCTGTATGTATTAGAAGATTTGCAGTTTATTAATTCTTCCGATGCAATGCGTTATCGTGACAAAGTTGATGTTATTCAAAGCAAAATCCTTGGGCTTATTAAATATTTAAGAAATCACAAAAAGATTAAGAAAACCTAGTAGCCTCTCAACCTAGTAACTTCGTAACTTCTCAACTTATGAATCTATCAAGCTCAAAATATTAAAACATTAAAAGAAAATGGAACGTAAAAAAGAAATAAGAATCCTGTTATGGATTGCCGCAGTGTTCGGAGTTGCATTTTTCATGCCAATAGAAAGTGCACGGTTTAAAGAGGCCATTATGGCGATGTTTGATTTGGCAAAATGGTATGCACAAGAGCATGTGATTTTGTGTCTGCTACCTGCCTTTTTTATTGCCGGAGTTATTGCTGTTTTTGTGAGCCAGGGAGCTGTGATGAAATATTTCGGTGCGAATGCAAAAAAATGGTTGGCTTATACGGTTGCCTCAGTTTCAGGGACAATTCTCGCAGTATGTTCTTGCACCATTTTGCCGCTATTTTCCAGTATTCACAAAAGGGGTGCGGGTTTAGGTCCTGCCATCGCTTTTCTTTATTCTGGTCCGGCAATTAATATCCTCGCAATTATATTAACAGCCCGTATTCTCGGATTTGAAATGGGTATTGCCAGAGTCATTGGAGCCGTTGTTTTTGCGGTAGTAATTGGCTCAGTTATGTCACTAATTTATCGAAAAGAAGAGGCTGCAAAAAAAGAAGCTCAATTAAACTTTCCCGAAATCCCAGAAAAGCGCCCTATGTGGCAAACTGCTTTCCACTTCTTTACTTTAGTAGTAATTTTAGTTTTTGCAAACTGGGGAAAACCTGCTGAAGGTGTTACTGATGGAACATGGTTTTGGATTTGGGCTCATAAATGGTATATCACCGGATTTTTTGCATTGCTTTTGGGATATTCATTGATTAAAATATTGAAAATTAAATGGCAATGGGTAGCGATTTCTGCTGTGAGTGTGTTGGCGTCCGCATTTTTGGCATCAACATTTATCGATAATGAATCCTTTGTGTCGCTTGTTCCCATGCTTGTCGGAATCATTGCCTTAAGTTTAATGACAGTATTCGATAAACGTGATCCTGACAATAAAGAATGGGCGTTTTCCGCATGGGATTTTACCAAACAAATTATGCCGCTTTTGGCAATTGGGGTACTCGCTGCCGGATTTCTACTCGGATCAACCCATGATGGCACTGCAATAGCAGGGATTATTCCTAATGAGTGGATTGCAAATCTCGTCGGTGGCAATTCACTCTTCTCAAACTTTTTCGCATCAATTGTCGGTGCATTCATGTATTTTGCAACCCTTACGGAAGTCCCGATTTTGCAGGGCTTAATCGCTGCAGGAATGGGAAAAGGACCAGCCTTGGCTTTATTATTGGCGGGTCCGTCACTTTCTTTACCGAATATTCTAGTGATTCGTGGCGTTATCGGCACGCAAAAAACATTGGTTTATGTTGGATTGGTTATCGTTATGGCAACAATATCCGGCTTGATATATGGAGGTTTATTTTAATTATTTAGTCTCTGACCTGTTTGTCTGCACAGGCAAGTGAGTGACATAGATTTTTTTTACAAGTAATATTTATTAATTTAAAAAAGAGTAACTATGAAACGTTTAAGCTTAATTTTAATTCTCGGCTTGTTTGGCATTACCAGCCTTTTTGCACAAAAAAATGTCAATTATGAAGTGCTTTATTTTAAAGCAAATTTATCTTGTTGTCAGGCACGCGCTTGCGATGCACTGCAAAAAGACATTGAAAGTACGCTTCAGTCTATTTTTGACGAAGAAAGTATCAATTTTAAAGTGGTGAAACTTGCTGATGAAGCGAATAAAGATTTGGTGGAAACTTATAATGCAAAATCTCAAACTGTGGTTTGCATTAAAACCAAACGAAAAAAAACATCATCGGTTGATTTGTCTGAAATTGTCAAACAGTACAGAATTCATCGTGACAAAGAAAAACTTGCAACTGCACTGAAAGCAGAAATTGTAAAAATGAATTAGTAAAACTTTAAAATTCTTTTGACTTATGGCTGATTTAAATATCAAAGTGCTTGGTAGTGGTTGTCCAACTTGTGCAAAACTTGAAATTGCCTGTCGGCAGATTGTAGAAGAGAATAATCTGGATGCGGACATTGAGAAAATCACAAACATAAATGAGTTTGCAGATTATGGCGTCATGATGACTCCCGGATTGGTTGTCAATGGCAAAGTGTTGTCTCAAGGAAAAATTCCTGTAAAAAGCACTCTAGAGCGTTGGCTGTTTGATGCAATTTAGCCTATTTGTATTCGTATCGACTTAAATCCGGTTTAGAGTTTGATTTTAACAATTTTAAAGAAAGTGTTTTGAAATATCTAATCATTCTATGTTTTTTATTCATCACAGCCTTTGTAAATGCACAAAATGTCATTGAGCTTTCTGCGTCTGAAGCGCACGATATTATTTTGGATTTAAACCCTGATAATGCATCGCTGATTGACGGACGCACAGAGGCAATGTATAACGAGGGACATATTGCAAATGCTGTAAATATCAATGCGTTTTTTACGGATGTTAATGATAAACTGAAACCGTATTTATCCCGAAAACAATTGGTCGTATATTGTACAAATCAGAATCGGTCGCTGAAACTCATTGATGCTTTGGAGTCACTGAATTATGCCGGAGAAGTCATCTTCATTACTGATGGCATTACCGGCTGGAAAACAAGTGGTTATGGGTTGGTTGTTCCTGAAAAGTTAATTGTTGAAAATGAGATAGGAGTGAAGGAGCCAACTGGCAAACTTACACCAATCGTGCAAGTTTTTGGTACTGCTGCTTATGATGTAAAAAATGAACTCTACGGATACAGTTTCGGTCGTGCCCACCTGGGGTTTCAGTATCAGTTCAACAATGACTGGAGCGCCAAAATGATTATCGACCGCGGAAGACCCACCTCCTTAGATAACATAAGCGTGATCGATTCTGCCGGCAACATGCTCAACGTAATTTATTCGTCCAAAGAAGGAAGTTATTACACCATGTGGCTGAAATTTGCCAGTCTGAGATGGCAGGTAAATGATAGGTTGTCCCTGATTGGCGGAGCGCTGCTGCAGAACCATTACATCACGCAGGAGCGTTTCTGGGGTTTGCGATACGTTGCACAAACCTTTCAGGATATGTACTGGCATATCCCCAGTTCCGATTTGGGATTCCGTGCAAATTATAAACTGAACGATGTATTCAGCATTGATGCCGCACTGACAAATGGGGAAGGCCCCCGCGTAAAACAAGATGCTTTCGGAAAAGTGAAGTATGCTGCAGGACTGAACATTAATCCTGGTGACAAGTTTCAATCCCGCATCTATTATCATATGCGTACATCAGTTGATAATTCATCAATCGAACAAATGGCCTCTGTTTTTGCAGGTTATCAATTCAGCGATAAATTCCGGCTTGGCGGTGAATTCAATTACATGAATAACCTGAACAATGCAAGCGGAACGGACAGCTACGGATTTTCAGTCTATTCAGCATATCAGGTAATTATAAATACCCAGATTTTTATTCGCTACGACCGTCTGCTCAACGAAACCGATAACACGGCCGCTTACAAGATGCCCAATGGAAACAGCCTCATCGGAGGGGTTTCCTATTCACCCTTAAAAGGCATAAACCTGTCCCTGAATTACCAAGCCTGGCTATCTGATGCTGAAAACAACACAGCTCAGAACAATATTCTTTTAAGCATGGAGTATAAGTTTTGATTTTTTGAAGAATTAGGGCGTTCCATTTTTTAACCTATAGAAATTGAGTTGATTTTAAAGCGGTGTAATATCGGCATAAACTTCCGAAGTAAATTCGGAACAGTAATAGGTGGTTTCAATTTTTTTTGTCAATCATATTGAAACACAATTGGTATAATGTGGCGTTTCTTGGTGGCGAAATTTCTTCTTCAAATGTTATAATTTGATGTTTGGAATCAATTTCAAGCAGGAAATATTTATCACAAAAGCCACTGCCACTACAGTTTTTTGAATACGTTTTTGAATTTGGTATTTACTTCAGCTGCAATATCATTAAGCGCATTATTTTCAAACATTTGCATCAATTTTTCCGGATTGACAACAACCACTTCTGTTTCATCATCACTTACTTGCTTGATTATTAACTTGCAAGGTAGAAACACTCCGATGTTTTCTTCCTGCTGAATAGTTGCATAGGCATATTTGGCATTGCAAACGCCTAAAATGCGGTATGGTTGCATATCGGCACCTTCAATTTTATTGTTGAGGGTTTCTGACATATCAATTTCAGTAATAACACTAAACCCTTCCTCCTTGAGTGCGGTTTTGACTCGGGTGGTAACTTCTTCAAAATCTCCATCAACCGTTTTGCTGAAATAATATAATTCACTTGTCTTTTGTTCTTGGCTATTCTCGCATGATGAAAATCCAATCAGTAAAAACGCTAAAATTGTAAAAAATCCTGTTTTCATAATATTTTTTTATTTTTTAATGTATGTGAAATTACAACAGGTAATGTTTGTAATTGTTGAGACTAAAACTAATTAAGAATGATTTTGAATAACATCCATAATTTGTGTTTGATGGCTTCTGGTCGCTTTTGGCATGGTTTTTTGCAAAAATCGCAAAAACACATGCCAAAAGCGACCAGAGGAGACTGCTTTCAACCGGACTACAAATCTAAAACATCTCAGTTGCTTTGGAAATTTACCGGATAAATCGTTAATTTGTTATGTAAAACCAAGTATATAATTGACTCCAACACATTTTTTAAATGAAGAATAAAACAAATCGAAATGTTAAAATAAAACAATATTTGTCAATTGTCGGGATCCTCTTATCGGTATTGTTCTTTGTTGCCCTATTTGTTTTTAAAGATAAAATTGAGGATTTAAGCTCTGATATGATTAAACAGCAGACAGATTCGAGCATCATATCATCGACAGAGGTTTATATTGACTCTGTCTGGAATTACACAAACAATGGATCAGACTATAAAATGACATTTCTGGAGTTCGGGGCAAAAAATTGTTCCGCATGCAAACGGATGGAAATTGTTTTAGAGGAAGTCCGTGAGAAATATCCGAATTATGTAAAGGTTGTATTTGTCAATGTTACATTACCACAAAATCAGGATATGTTGAATTATTTTGGAATCTCCATGATACCTACACAGTTATTTCTGGATGAAGCCGGAAATGAGTTTTTTCGACACACAGGGTATTATTCAACGGAAGAAATTTGTAAATTAATTGCAAAATAATTTTTTAATTTCAAATCTAATGACGTATGTTTGCAACATAGAACATTAACAGAAATGACAAACAATAAATCATCAGAATTTAGTCAGAAGCAGCAAGAAATTGCGAACTATTCCAGGATATTATCCCATCCTGCACGAATAGCGATCATACAATTGCTTGCCGAAGAAAAAGAAATAAGAACCGGTAATATTTCCGATTATTTGCCCTTGAGCAGAACAACCGTTTCACGCCACATAAAAGAATTGCGCTCAGCAGGTTTAATTCAAGGTACAATTGAAGGCTTAAAAATTCATTATTGTTTGGATATAGAAAAGTTGCAGGAAATGAGATCGAGTCTAAATGCTTTTTTGGATAACTCAATTGATGATTTCACCTGCAGCTGTTAATGCGGAGAATTGATTTTACAAGAACCTATTATTAACAAGTAAATTATATTTTTATGAAAAAGTTATTCATGTTATTAGCAATTATCAGTGTTTCAGCTTTGAGTCTTTCTGCTCAATATGTTGAATCTGAAAAAAACGAAACAATCGTGTTTAATCAGTTGGAGCATGATTATGGGACGATAACACAAGGTGCAGATGGAAACTGTGAGTTTGGTTTTACAAATAATGGTCAAAAGCCTCTAGTGTTAAGTAATGTCAGAGCGTCATGCGGATGTACGGTGCCGACTTGGCCAAAAGAGCCCATTCAGCCCGGCGAAACAGGTGTGATAAAAGTCAAGTATGATACAAAAAGAGTGGGTTCATTCAATAAATCAATTACGGTAAGCTCTAATGCTGAAAATTCAACGGTTATCCTTAGAATAAAAGGAAATGTAAAATAATCGTCAAATGAAAATACTGATTTTATGTACCGGAAACTCCTGTCGCAGCCAAATGGCTTACGGGTTTCTTAAATCAATGGACAGCGGACTGACTATCCGCTCTGCCGGAACCGAACCTGCAACGCAAGTTAATCCCAAGGCAGTGCAAGTAATGCAGGAAATTGAAATTGACATTTCAACTCACACACCGCACTTGGTAGATGAATATCTTTCCGAAACTTGGGATTATGTGATTACTGTGTGCGATGATGCCAATGAAACTTGTCCTGTGTTTTTGGGAAAGGTGAAAAACCGCTTACATATTGGATTTGAAGATCCATCATATGCCGTTGGGAGTGAGGATTTCATTATGAGCGAGTTTCGTCGCATAAGAGATGAAATAATAACCGCATTTGAAATATTCTACAGGGAAAGCATAAAAAGATAATGTTATGGCAGAAAAGAAACAAGCACTTGGGATTTTCGAAAAATACCTGACAATTTGGGTGGTCTTGTGCATTGCAGGAGGGATACTGATTGGCTCACTTGCAGGAGATTTTATGCAAGTGCTGAGTGGGTTTGAAATCTTTAAAGTCAATATTCCGATTGCACTATTAATCTGGCTGATGATATATCCCATGATGTTGCAAGTGGATTTTTCAAGTATTAAGAATGTGAGAAAAACTCCAAAGGGATTAATTCTTACGCTCGTGGTTAACTGGTTGATTAAACCATTTACGATGGCGTTTTTTGCTTGGTTGTTCTTTTCTAAAATTTACGCCGCAATCATTAGTCCTGAAATGGCCGGAGAATACATTGCCGGAGCAATTTTGTTAGGTGCAGCACCATGTACAGCCATGGTTTTTGTTTGGTCATATCTAACAAAAGGAGACCCGACTTACACGCTGGTTCAGGTTTCTGTCAATGATTTAATTATACTGATTGCATTTGTGCCGATTGTTGGTTTGTTGCTCGGCATTACGAATATAACAATTCCTTATGACACCTTACTCTCGAGTATTATCATATTTGTCTTAATTCCTTTAATTGCGGGCTATTTTACAAGTCGGAGTCTCATAAAAAAGCGAGGAGAAAGCTGGTTTAAACAAATCTTTCTGCCTAAGCTTAAGCCGATTAGTGTTTTGGCATTGCTCTTGACATTGTTGTTGCTTTTTGCGTTTCAGGGACCAAACATCCTTAATAATCCACTGATAATATTGCTCATCGCTATACCATTGATAATTCAAACGTATTTTATCTTTTTTATCACATGGTTTACAGGGAGAAAACTGCGTTTGCCTCATGCAATTTGTTCTCCGGCTGCTATGATCGGAGCCAGTAATTTCTTTGAACTTGCTGTGGCGGTGGCAATTGCTTTGTTTGGATTAGACAGTCCTGCTGCATTGGTGACAGTTGTCGGTGTGCTGGTTGAGGTTCCTTTGATGCTCTCATTGGTTGCGCTTGCAAATAAATGGCGCTATTGATACTGTTTTGCACGACAGAAGTGGGCTCATTTCGTTTATGGATAAATTGTCGATAAAAAAAATAAAAACTTTATCGTTTTTCAATCCGCTTTTTATATTTTAGGCGTGTGAATCATTACATTGTCATAGAAGGAAATATTGGGGCGGGGAAAACCTCTTTTGTCCGTAAATATGTGGAAGATATCAATGCTCGTGCAATTTATGAGCGCTTTGAAGACAATGCATTTTTACCAAAATTTTATGCTAATCCGGAGAAATATGCCTTTACATTGGAAATGTCATTTCTCGCAGACCGTTTTCATCAATTGCGTGAGGATCTCAATAAACAGGATATGTTTTCCAACGGAATTGTCAGTGATTATTTCTTAATGAAATCCCTGATATTTGCCCGCTCAACTCTCGGTGAAGATGAGTATCGACTATATCGAGATATTTTTGAAATTATTTATCAGCGTTTATCGAAACCCGATCTTTATGTCTATTTACACAAGACGCCTGAAACCTTGTTGAAAAATATTTCTAAACGAGGACGGACATATGAAAAAACTATAGACAAAACATATTTAAAAAAGATTGAAGACTCTTATTTCACCTTCTTCAAACAGCACTCTGAGCTAAAACCATTGATTATTGATACTGAAGAATTGGATTTTTTGGCTAATGATTGTGATTATCAGCATATTTGCAAAATAATTAACAATGCGATAAAAAAAGGCTGATTGTTACATATTATCTTTGCTGTCGCTTTGTATTATTAAAAAATTCTCTTATTTTTGTGAACAATTTAGTGAAATGTCAAGAATTAATTAAAATTTTAAACCGCAATAACGTATAAAAATTATGAAAAGACTTACTTATTCTTTAGCAATTATCTCGTTAATCGCATTGGTGGCAGGTTGTACCAGCCTCAAAAGCATGCAGGAAGCTGCAGAAGAGATTAACTACACAGTTGAACCTGAAGTGCTGGAAATGCATGCGGGTGAAATCGCTGTTAGTATTTCCGGTAAAGTACCTGAAAAATATTTCAACAAAAAGGCTACTGCTACAATTACTCCCGTTTTGGTTTATGAAGGTGGCGAAACTGCTTTGACTCCTGTTTCAATTCAAGGTGAAAAAGTTGAGGGAAATAATACCTCAATTGCATTTAAAGAAGGTGGAAGCTTTACTTATAGCGATAAAAAAGCATATAAATCTGATATGTTGAGAAGTGAACTCGAAGTTCGTATCGTTGCGACCAAAGGAAACAAAACTGTTGAGTTCGCGCCTTACAAGCTTGCCGATGGAATCGTTGCAACTCCTGATTTAGTTCAAGTTACTCCTAAAGTTGCTTATGCAACTGATAAATTCCAAAAAGATGTTCCTGCTTCTGAAATGGCTCAGGTTAACTTCGATAAAAACAGCTCAAATCTGAAATACACAGAAAAACGTGCTGACGATATTCAAAAACTACAGGAATTTATCACTGAAGTGAAAGAAAACGAACGCAAACGTTTTGACAATGTTGGTGTAGATGCTTATGCTTCTCCTGAAGGTTCACAAGAACTTAATGAAGGCCTTGCGAATGATCGTGCTGATGTTGGTAAAAAATTCATCGACAACGAATTTAAAGATTTAGAAGAACTCGATGAAACTGAATTCTTCCTGAAAAATGCAACTCCTGAAGATTGGACCGGTTTTGAAAAACTCGTTCGCGAATCTAATTTGGAAGAAAAAGACATGATTCTTCGCGTTATTCAAATGAATAGTGATGTTAACGAACGTGAAAAAGAGTTCCGTAATATGACTAAAATCTTTAAAGAACTTGAAGCTGAAATTCACCCGAAATTACGTCGTTCAGAATTTAAAGTTAACATTACACTTATCGGTCATACTGATGCAGAAATTAAAAACCTTGTTGATGCTGATATTGACAGCTTGAAACAAGAGGAATTACTTTATGCTGCAACATTGTATCCTGAAGATCTTGAAAAACAACTCATGATTTACACAAACTACACTGAGAAATTTCAAGGTGATTGGAGAGGTCATAACAATGTAGGTGCTGCACAATTTGAGCTTGATAATGTTGATGCTGCAAGAACTGCTTTTGAAAAAGCAAAAGCTGCGAAAGCAAATGCAACTGTATTTAATAACTTAGGTGCTGTGGAATTAATCAGTGGTAACATTGAATCTGCTGAAGAAAACTTGAAATCAGCAACTGGTGTAAAACAAGCTTCTGCTAGCCTCGGTATTATTAAAATTAAACAAGCTGAATATGAAACTGCTGCTAACTATTTTGGCGACAATTGCTGTTTCAATGCTGCTTTGGCTAATGTTTTGGCTGGTGATAACGATGCTGCAATCCGTCTCGCTGAATGTGGTGATGACAAAGATGAAGCTATGAATTATTATATTAAAGCGGTTGCCGGTGCACGCAAAGCGGATACTGAAGTTATGTTTAACAACCTCAGAACTGCTTGTACTAAAGATGCTACTTTGAAAACACATGCTGCTAAAGATGTTGAGTTTGTAAATTATTTTGATGAGCAAACTTTCAAAAATATCGTAGAATAATCGAAATCAAATAATATTTAAAAAGCTTGTCCAAATGGGCAAGCTTTTTTTTTGATTTATATTTTTGATACTGAATAAAAAATTTCTGGGCATTTTATTTTACTCGAAGTTTCTTATATATTTCCCACATACAAATTCCTCCGCTGATACTGACGTTTAACGAGTGTTTTGTCCCTTCTTGTGGAATTTCCAGTACCATGTTACACAAATTAATTATTTCCTGAGAAACACCCTTAACTTCATTCCCAAAAATTAAAGCAATTGGCTTTTCCATCGGAAGCGAAAATGATTCCATAGATGTGCTGTTCTCGGTAATCTCAATGGAGATGAGATAATAGCCTTCTGATTTTAAGGTTTTAACCGCCTGTAAACTATCCTCATGATAAGTCCAGTTGACAGTTTCACTTGCCCCTAAGGCAGTTTTGCGAATATCACGATGTGGTGGTGTTCCGGTAATTCCGCATAATAAGATGGATTCAAACCGAAATGCATCAGCCGTTCGGAAAAACGAACCCACATTATGATGGCTTCTTATATTATCTAAAACAATGCATACCGGATATTTTTTCAGTGTTTTAAATGCTTCTGGTGACAATCGTGGAATTTCTTCGGTGTTCAGTTTCCTCATGAATTAAATTGATTTAAAAATTGAATGCTCAACCAAGCCAAACCAGCAGTGCTGTATATTAGTGCATTTTCATCAATGTCAAAAAATCGATTATGAACATTAACAGATCCTAATTTTTCTCCTTGAATACCAAATCGATAGAAGATTGCCGGCATTTTTTGTGAATAATAGGCAAAATCTTCACCCGTTAAGCGGATGTCCATTTCTTCAACATGCCGATTTGTAAGTAAATCCTGCATGTATTCTTTTGCGTCATTTGTGTATTCTTGATTATTTGTTAAGCTCGGGTATCCATCCCGAATTTCCAGCCTTACCTCAGTTCCGTATCGGTTAGCAATACTTTGTAGTATTGTGTGCATCTGTGTTTTGGCATAGTTTCTGAACGCTTCGTCCATGCTGCGAAATGTTCCCTCCATATTTACTTCTGATGGAATGACATTATTACTGCCGTCTGCAATTAATTTTCCGAACCCAAGAACTACAGGTACATCTTTTGCCATGCTTTTAATTTCGGATTTTAGTGTTAAAAGCATTTCGGCAGCACAAGCTACTGTATCTTTTGTTAGGGTAGGAGTTGCTGCATGTCCGCCTTTTCCGGAAACTTTAATGTATATTTCATCGGTTGAAGCCATATATGGCCCTGCTTTGAACCCGAAATGTCCTATCGGCATACCCGGCATCACATGTTGCCCAATAATTAAGCGGGGTTTATATTTATCAAAAATCCCACTGGCAATGACTTTTGTTGCACCGCCGGGAAGCATTTCCTCACCGGGTTGAAAAATTGCTAGAACTTTCCCTTTCCATTCCGATTTATTGCTGTTCAATAATTTTAAACATCCAAAGAGCGAGCTCATGTGGGTGTCATGTCCACAGGCGTGCATAATTCCATCATTTACTGATGCATAGTCTGCTATGTTGGCTTCCTGAATTGGCAGGGCGTCCATGTCGGCACGAAGCGCAATGCAGGAGCCAGGATTTCCGGAATCTAACTCAACAGCAATGCCGGTGTCTGCATTTTTTTCAATTTTATTTATCCCAATTTTTGCTAATTCCTTAATGAGAAAGGACTGAGTCTCCTTTTCCTGAAAGCTGAGCTCAGGATATTTGTGCAAATGGCGACGAATCCGAATTATTTCCGGATGAATTGTTTTTGCGTTATTTAGCAATGCTTGTTTTTCCATCTAAAAATCAAGATTTAGTGATAAATAGAGCATACCCGGTAAAATTGTATTATTCTCTATGCCTTTGGCATAATCTAACCGGACAAAATATCCCAGGAGTTTTGTCCTGACCCCAATACCATATCCTGCAACAATGGGGTAGGAGTCATTATCAATTATTATGCTAACCGGTCCGTTTTCGTAATAATCATTTTCGTAAGCATTTTCACCCGAAAAAGGGTTTAGTCCTGTCCAAGCAGATCCGACATCGAAGAATCCGATGACTTGAAAGTTGTTTAAAAAGTCGGAATTTAATGGTCTGTTAAACAAGTAATTAATGATAGGCCATCTGAGTTCAGCATTTACAACCGCAAAACTATTTCCATTACGAATATTTTGTGTGAATCCCCTCATGTTTGTTGCTACTGCCTGATAAACATAGTTTTCATCAGGGTTAATTCTCGTAGTCTGATCAAACATTGGTCGTTCGGGATTTAAATTTATCCAGTTATCCACACCTCCGAGATAATAGATTAATTTTGCAGTACCAAAGGAGCTGGAGGCAGCAAACCGAGAGGCAAAAATCAAATTTCTATGAATTGGAATATAACTTCTGAAATCCCACCCGAGCACAAATAAATCAGTTTGTTTTTCATCAATTTGCTTGTAAAACTCGCCAAATGCTTTAAAACGTATTCCATCAAGAATATTTAGAGATAAATTTCTTGTATTATCAAAAATGTACTCCAATTTTAATCCTGCCCAGTAATCGTATTCGTTTTCACGAAGTAAATTTTGGAAATCAGTACTCAAAAATGCCGATTTATCTTGTCTCATGCTTAAGCTTCCTTGCACTGCTGACACCTGATTAAAAGGGTATCGGATGCGATAAATTCCTTGATGCAGATAGGTTTTGTACAATGCATTTCCTGCGAAATCTGTAATGGCTTGTCTGTGAAAGATATATTGTTTATTCCAACGACTTTTCAAATCTTCAAAACTGAATAAATACTCGTTGCTGTCAAAGTTTCCCGAAAAACGAAATCCGCCAGTAAGTCGGTAATCTTCAAATAAATCCATGGCCTCTACGGTCAATAAAATATTAAATCCTGGATTAAAATAGAACGCAGAACCGGTAAATCGTTGGTAGCTTGCATTTAAAAACCCGAAATCTACCTGATTTACAATTTTTGTGGTATAAAAACTCGTGAAATAACGATTCAGATTTTTTCGTTTTAAATTTCCTTCCTCATCAAAATCACTTTCTGTGCCGGTTACAGATAGTAATGCTGGACTGAATTCATAGGCATCAATATTTACAGTACTATCCTGATATTTTTCCTCTTCTTCAACTTGAGGTTCCAGTTCAGTTTTCGGATTGTGAAAGTCGTCGAGATAGGCTTTACGGTAAATCGTGTTTTTTAATTCTTCGGAGATAGGTTCCGGAATCAATTCATCTTTGAAAATCTTGTGGCGTTTGTTTTCAAAATAAACTTCGGTAAATGATTCTGTTTTGCTTGCCATATCATGCTCCTGGATATTCATTTTATAATTTGTAATCGGAAATGAGCGCATGAAATACCGATAGTGAGTTATTGTGTCAATATGACTAATTGTGCTGTCGTATTGTGCCGCAAAACGATTATAAATCCCATTATCATTACTCAGGTAAACATAATGTCCGTCATTTGCCATAAATGCTTGTTTCTCATTCGTATCCGGGGTTTTTGTGAGCTGAGTCAGTTCGTTTTTCGTTGCATTCAAATCATACAGAAAAATGTCTCGGTTTGATTGAGTGGGAATTTGATAATCATCCTTATCTTCAAGTGAATCCACTGCGCGTTTTGAGGAAAATAGAATTTGACTTGATTTCTTTATGTAAATCGGATGATAATCGTCTGCTTTATCTGCCGTAAGATTTCGGTAGGTGTTGGATGCAAGATTGTAAATAAAAATGTCACTTTGCCCGTTCTTATAACCACTAAAAACAATGTCAAAGCCATCGTCTGAAAAGTCGAAACTCAGTACTTTTTCAAATCCGTTTATTTCAATTTTCCGCTCTGTGTTATCAACAATATTGTAGGCGTAATAATAAATTCCGCCTTGCTTTTCTGTAATATATCCTAATATTTTTCCGCTGGGATGCCAACGTAAAATCGGATAACTGAAATCCGTAATCTGGTCGAGCTTATGCCCTTGACGAAGTATTTTCTTTGTTTTTCCGGTTTCCTGATTTTGGATGAAAATTTTCATTTTACCAATTATGTTGGTAGTGTAAGCGATGTATTTCCCATCCGGACTAATTTTTGCTTGCTGATAAACTCTGTCTTTTTTTGTACGTTTAAGTATTTCATTTCCTGATGGCACTTCTCTATCCTGATATTGTTCATACAACAATTTGTCGTAATAGTCAAGCCAGCTAAAGGATAGCGACTTTAGGTTCGTTCCTAGCACATACATAAATCCGCTTTCAAGATTTTTCGATGTTTTTGTGAGATATAAAATCGTTGGGATGACTTGGTAACCGTATGTGTTTGTGATATAATGCCAAATCGAATGCCCGGCATATACCGCATCTTCGCCTTTCAGTTGATTAAATTTTTCGTAATATCCATTGATGATGCCATCCCTGACATGATTTTCGATTTCTTCATTCCATCCATATGCAATGTGAGATATTAAGCCCTTTATGTACCAGTCAGGAAGGCTTAAAAGCGTATTGTTTGCCGCTTTGTTTTTCCAATCAGTACCGTATAAAATTTCATTAAGCGTGATTTCGGCAATGGATGCACGTAATTGTGTCCTCAGGCTTTCTCTGTCGCCTTCTACGTACATGAATACAATATTGTCCACAATGCGCGTTGAGCCTCCGATATTATATTGATTGTCAAGCGTTTTAAGTCCTATATTACTTTGTCGAAAATCTGATAAACTATGATAAATAACAAAAATCAAACGCTTGTTAAGCTGATAATCCATTTGGCGCGACAGAATTTCAATTTCTTCATAGGCCAATTCTGCAGTTTGCCTAGCAATTTGTGTCCCACCTGCGTAAAAATAAGTGTCAAATTTTTGAAATCGGTAGTAAAACCATTCGAACTCATTAAATTGAACTCGGTTTTTCCCAAATTCCATTTGGTGGCCATTATAAAATTGCGAATTTGCTGTCAATGATAGCAATAACAGCATGTAAATCATGAAATATTTGTAGGAGCTTATCTTCAATTTTACTTTTATTTCTTATAACTTCAAAATTAACATTTTAGTTTGGACAATCGTGTTAAAATTACGAAAAAGCAAAGAACTTATTGCTTTTTTCTGTAGCGATTTGTGTGATAATGTGTTTATGTTTGATATTTTTGTTCCCTAATTGTTTGAAAATGAAGATACTTTCCGGTGGTCAGACAGGGGTTGACAGAGCAGCTTTAGATGCTGCAATTGATGCAAATCTGCCTCATGGTGGATGGTGTCCTGCAGGTCGCATTGCTGAGGATGGAATTATACCCATAAAATATGAGCTTTCAGAGACAAATAGTTCCGATTATGCTGTGCGAACTGAGGCAAATATTATGGATTCGGATGCAAGTTTGATTTGTGTCTGGAAAAATGCTCCTGGAAAAGGCACAAAACTTACCCAAATTCTCTGTCGTAAATACAAAAAACTGCATGTACAATTGGAACTTAACCACCCCGAGTTTAAAAATATCCTATTAAAATGGGTAAGTGAAAATGATATAAAAACACTCAATGTCGCTGGTAATAGAGAGTCACAGTCTCCGGGCATACATCAATTTGCCTATGAAAAATTTGTTTCATTTTTCTCAGAAATGAGGCAATAATTCAGTTAAACTTTTGTTTTATAGTTTAACACTAAAGACTTATCTTTGCAAAATGATTTTGAAGCAGCTAAAATATCTCGTCGGTTTATTATTGATTCTTAGCATGGGGTCATGTAGTGAGTATCAGAAACTACTCAAGTCAGATAATTACGAATTAAAATATACCCGTGCAATCGAGTATTACGAGGATGGAGATTATTACAGAGCCGAAAATCTCTTTGAGGAATTAATGAATATTTATAAGGGAACCAATCGTGCTGAAAAAATCCATTATTATTATTCTTATTGCCTGTATGCACAAGGGGAGTTGTCTTTAGCCGCTTATCATTTTAGGAAGTTTGCACGAACTTATCCAAATTCTGAATATAAAATGGATGCTGAATTCAGAGCTGCGGTTTGTTTTGCGGAGGTTTCCCCAAAACCATCACTTGATCAGGCTTTTACGGAGAGAGGGATTGACGCGTTTCAGGATTTTCTCGAAAAATATCCAAATACTGAATATCGGGATACCGTGAACAAATTGGTTGATGAATTACACCATAAGCTTGAGGTAAAAGCATATGATAATGCGTATCTTTATTATAAAATCGGAGAGTATAAATCTGCAATCACTGCATTAAATAACTCCATTGAGGATTTTCCCGATTCCCCGTTTAATGAAGATGCAATGTTTTATGTCGTAAAATCATCATTTCTTTTGGCAGAAGGAAGCGTTCAATCAAAAATGAAAGAACGATATGAAAATACAATCACTGCTTATTATCGTTTTAAGGATGATTACCCTGACTCAGAGTATCTTCAGGAAGCTGTTAAAATAAAAGAGAAAGTTGAAAATATATTAGAACAATAAAATAAATTTAATTCTATGGATTTTAAAAAATCAAAAGCCTCTGCTACAATAGAGACATTGGATGTAAATCAATTGGCTGCTGGTGCCAGCAATGTTTACGAGGCAATTGTTGTTTGTTCAAAACGTGCGAATCAAATTGGCGTTGATATTAAACAAGAATTAAGTCAAAAGCTGGAAGAATTTGCCAATTATACTGATAACCTTGAAGAGGTTTTTGATAATCGTGAACAAATTGAAATTAGCCGTTTTTATGAGAGATTACCGAAACCAACTTTAATGGGACTTGAAGAGTTTTTAAATGGTGAGGTGTATTTTCGGAATCCTGAAATAGACGAATTCTCCACGACTAGTGAGCCTGAAAAATAAAAAAATATTACTCGGAATAACCGGTAGCATTTCTGCTTACAAAGCTGCGTATTTGTCCAGATTGTTGGTTAAGGAAGGAGCCGAGGTACAGGTGATTATGACAGCTTTTGCGGCTGAATTCATCACTCCATTGACAATGTCAACGCTTTCTCAGCATCCTGTTAAAATGTCAACCCACGACAAGAAAACAGGCGAATGGAGTTCACATGTTGAAATGGGAAATTGGGCTGATTTGTTATTAATTGCACCCGCATCCTTAAATACAATGGGCAAAATGGCACATGGTATAGCCGATAATTTGCTGGTTACAACTTACATGGCGGCAAAATGCCCAGTTATTATTGCTCCGGCAATGGATTTAGACATGTATAAGCATCCTGCGAATATTGAGAATATGAATATGCTTAAAGCCAGAGGCTGCCACTTTATTGAACCGGGTGAAGGCGAGCTTGCAAGTGGTTTATGTGGAAAAGGTCGCCTCGCAGAACCAGAAATAATAATTCAAGAACTGAATGACTTTTTTCAACAAAAACAAGCTCTGAAAAAAAAAACATTCCTCGTAACAGCAGGTCCAACTTATGAGAAAATTGACCCGGTACGTTTTGTCGGGAATTTTTCTAGCGGGAAAATGGGATTTGCGATTGCAGAAAAACTTGCAAAAAATGGCGCAGATGTAATTTTGATTACCGGCCCTACAGTCTTAAGTGCTCAGCATCAGTCAATCCAGCGTTTGGATGTGACCTCTGCAAGCGAAATGTATGATGCCTGTATGCAGTATTTCCCGAATGTAGATGTGGCAATAATGAGCGCTGCAGTTGCTGATTTTACTCCTGTTACACTTGATGATGAAAAAATTAAACGAGGAAAAGAAAATCAAAATATACAATTGGTTCCCACCAAAGATATTGCTGCTGAACTCGGAAAAATTAAGAAAAAATCACAATTATTGATCGGCTTTGCATTGGAAACGAATAATGAAACACAAAATGCAAGCGAAAAAATTAAAAAGAAAAATCTGGACTTTATTGTCCTTAATTCCTTGAAAGATGAGGGAGCCGGATTTAACCTTAACACAAATAAAGTGAGTATTATTGATAAATCCGGAGAAATTATTAAATTTAAGCTCAAATCGAAAAATGAAGTCGCTAGTGATATCGTTAATAAGATAGTAAATGATATCAAAACGATAAAATGATGAGAAAATTTTTGACCATAGGCATTTCCTTATTTTTTGCACTCAATTTGAATGCTCAAGAGCTAGATTGTCGTGTGCAAATGTCATATTCTGCAATTCAGGAAACCAGTAATCGGGAAATGTTTCAAGAAATGCAAACCGCCGTGTATGAATTTATGAATAATACCGTTTGGACAAACCATGTGTTTAAACAGGACGAAAGGATTGAATGCAATGTCATGATTACGCTTTCCGAGCGAATTTCTGCCGATGAATTTAGAGGATCCATACAAGTGCAGTCTTCAAGAACAATTTATGGGACATCTTATAAAAGCCCCGTATTTAAACATGTTGATCAGGATTTTCGCATACGCTATGTTCAATACGAACCCATAGAGTTTAACATTAATACACATCAATCAAATTTTGCCGCCATTCTTGCTTATTACGCATATATCGTTATTGGAATGGATTATGACACCTATGGCTTAAATGCCGGAAATGAGTTTTTTGCGAAAGCAGAACAGATAGTACAGAATGCACAGAATGCGCAGGAGCCGGGATGGAAGGCATATGAAGACCTGAAAAATAGATATTGGCTTGTGGAAAATCTCATGAATGATGCATATTCTCCTTTACGGGAAACCATGTATATGTATCATCGACAGGGACTTGACAGAATGTCTGATAAACTTGAAAATGGACGAACTACGATAGAAGAATCGATTGAAAATCTGAAAAGTGTACATAACAGAAAACCCGGTTCTTTTTTAATGTCTATTTTTGTGGATACCAAAGCCGATGAAATTGTAAATATCTTTAAAGAGGCTTTTCCCGATCAAAAAAATCGTGTCATTCGTATCATGAAAGATATTGACCCTGCAAATGCATCAAAATATGATGGCATTATGAAAGACGATTAGCTATGCTGAATTGGTTGAAAATTCAAAATTATTTATTGCTAAACCATTTGGAAATTCACTTCCCCAATGGTTTTATCAGCATTACAGGAGAAACCGGTGCCGGAAAATCTGTACTAATCGGAGCAATCTCTTTGCTCACAGGAAAACGTGCTGATACCTCTGTCTTGCTTGATAAGTCAAGGAAGTCGGTTATTGAAGCTGAGTTTGATGTTAGCAAACTGAAATTGCAGCCATTTTTTAAAGCGAATGATTTAGATTATGATACGGAATGTATTTTGCGCCGTGAAATCACCGGACAGGGAAAATCAAGAGCATTTATTAATGATACACCGGTTCGTTTGGAACAGTTACAAACACTTTCAGAATATTTAATTGATATCCACTCTCAGCATCAGAGTTTAAAACTCGGGCAGCATGATTTCCAGCGTAATATTCTTGATTCAGTGGCATCCCTACAATCTGATTTGGATGCTTACCGAAAACAATTTCTGCGCTATAAAGAAGTTTCAAAAACACTGAAAACCCTCCTTGAGAATCAAAAGAAAGCCCTTGAGGAAAAGGATTTTTTAGAATTTCAGTTTAATCAACTCAATGAGGCTGAATTACAAGAAAATGAATTGTTGACACTTGAAGAAACTGAGCACCTTTTATCCAATGCTGAGGAAATTAAATCGGCACTGGTTTCTGGAGCAGATACTTTGCAGTCCGACGAGATTTCAGGTGTTGAGGCGATTCGGCAATTTGAGACTGCCTTGGCGCAAATTATAAAGCATTTCCCCAAAGCTGAAACCTATGTTTCCAGATTGAAATCTGTGCGAATTGAGTTGGCTGATATTTTGGAATCCTGTCAGCAAGACGCTGATAATATTGAATATGATCCTCAGCGTTTATTGGAAATTCAGGAACGAATCAATTTGTTGACAGGATTGTTGCAAAAACACAATGCTGAGGATACGAATGAATTGATTCAGGTTCGTGATGAGATTGATGCAAAACTACTGCAATTTCAATCTGATGATAGTAGGATAAACGATTTGGAGAAATCAAAACAATCCCTTCTTGAAGTACTTCTCACAAAGGGAGAACGAATCACTGAAAAACGAAAAAAGACAGCACCTGCACTTGAAAATAAATTACGCAAAATGCTCGCAGAATTGGGAATGCCTCAAGCACAGTTTGTGGTGGAAATTCATGCATTGAATGCTCCGGCTGAAGATGGGCTGGATGAAATTTGCTTTCTCTTTTCTGCAAATCCCGACATGCCTGCTCAGAACATTCAAAAAGTGGCATCCGGTGGCGAAATGTCTCGTTTAATGCTCTGTTTGAAATCCATTGTTGCTGAATTTCTGCATTTGCCTAGTATTGTTTTTGATGAGATTGATACCGGAGTTTCCGGTGAAATTGCAGGGCGCATGGGCGAGATGATGAAGGCTTTGAGTGAAAAGTCACAGGTTATCAGTATTACGCATTTGCCGCAAGTTGCTGCGCTCGGAGTTGCCCAGTACCATGTTACGAAAGCGGTTGAAAATAGTCAAACACGGGTGCAAATTTTAAAATTGTCAGGAGAGGATAGAATTCGAGAAATTGCGCGTATGTCTTCAGGAAAAAATCTTACCGAGACAGCGATGCAGCATGCCAAAGATTTGCTGAATATTAAAATTTAAGTCCTGCACTAATTGTTAATGTGTTTGTTGCAGCAGAACGGTTTCGAAGTACATGCGAAACGCCATATTCATATCGTACATCAAAACTGAAAATGGTGAATCCAAATCCGCCGCCAACGCATAATCCTAAAGATAAATCACGAAATTCATCAACCATCACATCAGGATTGTCAGTATTTAGTATGTAAGTGAAACTCGGACCAGTATAAATCCTTGCTCCTAATGCTTGAACACCAAACATGACCGGTACTTTAACTGCACGGTAATCAACCTTGTTTAAAATTGTGTCGTAATTATTTTGTAAGTCCTCCAAATACACACTACTTAAGCCTTGTTGAGCAAAGAAAACTCCCGGCATAATAAATACAGTCTTTTTTGATTGCACCCAAATTCCACCTTCAACTCCGGTTCTGAATTTGTCTGTTTCAACCATGGGTTCATCTGTTAAACTTGTTAAATTTAATCCTATCTGAGGCATCACACGAATTCCTGTTTTATCTGTTTGCCCATAACTTGAGCTTGACAACAAGAGTACTGTTAAAATCACTATAGCTGAATATATCTTAATTGCTTCCATTTTGTCTCTATATTGTTGACATAACTCAAAAATCTCGCCAAAATTACATAAGTTTTGCGTTTTTTGAAAAAATAAGCAATTCATTGGTTTCATAACTCCCTGAAAAAGCTTATTTTTGTAAGAAGATAAAATAAATAATAATGGGATTTTTGAATGTAGTAACCAATATCTTTGGTGCCAAAGCAGACCGGGATTTAAAAGAAGTTCAACCAATCGTTGAAAAAATAATTGCTGTTTATCAAACGCTTAGCGATATGTCTAATGACGATTTGCGGGCGATGACAAATGATTTGAAGCAACGAATTCAGGATTCGTTTCGTGAAGAACGTGAGAAAATTAAAGAATTAAAGGCGCTTGCTGAAGAAAAAGATATTTATGAGCGTGAGGATATTTACGAAGAGGTTGATGCGATAGAACAAAAAATTGATGATAATATCGAGGAGTCATTGGATGAAATTCTCCCAGAGGCCTTCGCAATTATGCGTGAAACTGCCCGTCGTTTTAAAGAAAATGAAGAAATTGTCGTTACAGCGAATGATTTTGATCGCGATTTAGCCGCAAATAAAGATTTTGTTGAAATTCGTGGTGATAAAGCTGTTTATTTTAACCGATGGATTGCCGGAGGAACTGAGATTATCTGGGACATGGTGCATTATGATGTGCAGTTGATTGGTGGAATTACTTTGCATAAAGGACGTATTGCTGAGATGGCTACCGGTGAAGGTAAAACCCTTGTTGCAACCCTTCCGATTTTTCTTAATGCACTTACCGGGCGCGGTGTACACCTTGTAACAGTAAACGATTATCTTGCAAAACGTGATGCCGAATGGATGGGCCCAATGTACGAATTCCATGGCTTGAGTGTGGATTGTATTGATAAGCATCAACCGAATTCCGCTGAGCGTACAAAAGCATATAACAGCGATATTACCTTCGGTACAAATAATGAATTTGGTTTTGATTATTTGAGAGATAATATGGCAATCAGCATTGAAGATCAGGTGCAACGTAAACACAATTTTGCAATCGTTGATGAGGTTGACTCTGTATTGATTGATGATGCCAGAACACCTTTAATCATTTCAGGACCAACATCAAAAAGTGAAGATCAGCTTTTTGATGATTTCAAAGATCTTATAAAACGCTTATACTCATCTCAGCGTACACTCGCGACGAATTTGTTGAATGAAGCCAAGAAATTAATTACTGATGGTGATACAGAGAAAGGTGGATTCAAATTGCTGCAGACATTTAAAGCCTTGCCTAAATATAGTCCGTTGATTAAGTTTTTGAGTCAGGAAGGTAATAAACTTCTGCTTCAAAAAACTGAAAATTCCTACATGGCAGATAATATGAAGCACATGCATAAAGTGACTGATGAGCTTTATTTTATTATTGATGAAAAACAAAATTCGGTTGAAATTACTGACAAGGGATATGAAATTCTTGCTAAGTCCGGTGAAGATTCTGATTTCTTTATCCTTCCGGATATCGGAACTGAAATTGCTAAATTAGAAGAAGAATATTCCGATCCAAAAGAAGTTGCACTGAAGAAATCAGAAATGATTAGTGATTTTTCTTTGAAATCAGAACGGGTACACACAATCAATCAGCTTCTGAAAGCTTATACCTTGTTTGAAAAAGATGTGGAATACGTTGTTATTGACAATAAGGTGAAAATTGTCGATGAACAAACCGGTCGTATCATGGAGGGGCGGCGTTACTCTGATGGTTTGCATCAAGCCATTGAAGCCAAAGAGAATGTAAAAGTTGAAGCTGCTACCCAAACACATGCGACGATTACATTGCAGAATTTTTTCCGTATGTATCACAAGCTTTCCGGAATGACAGGAACTGCTGAAACAGAAGCCGGAGAATTTTGGGATATTTATGAATTGGATGTGGTGGTAATTCCCACAAACCGCCCGATTGCCAGAGATGATAAACAAGATTTAGTGTATAAAACCAAGCGTGAAAAATATCAGGCTGTGATTGATCATATCGTAGAACTCACAGATGCCGGTAGACCTGTTCTGGTTGGTACTACTGCTGTTGATGTTTCTGAGTTGCTTGGTCGTATGCTTACCCGGAAAGGACTTCAGCATAATGTATTGAATGCGAAATTGCATAAACGCGAGGCGGATATTGTTGCTGAGGCCGGACAAAAATCTGCAGTAACTATTGCGACAAATATGGCGGGTCGTGGTACGGATATTAAATTGAGCAAAGAAGTTGTTGCTGCCGGAGGACTTGCAATTCTTGGTACGGAGCGACATGATTCTCGACGCGTAGACAGACAGTTAAGAGGTCGTGCAGGGCGTCAGGGTGATCCGGGAAGTTCACAGTTCTTTGTGTCGCTTGAGGATAATCTTATGCGTGTATTCGGTTCAGAACGAATTGCAAAATTGATGGACAGAATGGGATTGAAAGAGGGCGAGGTTATTCAGCATTCCATGATTTCAAAATCCATTGAGCGGGCACAGAAAAAAGTTGAAGAAAATAACTTCGGTATCCGCAAAAAATTGCTTGAGTACGATGATGTGATGAATGCTCAGCGTACTGTGATTTATAAAAAACGTCGTCATGCTCTTGATGGTGAGCGTCTTGGTGCGGATATCGCAGGGATGATGGACGATTTGGCAGCAAGTTTGATTGATGAATCCTACGGAAACCAGGATTTTGAAGCGTTTGAGCTGGATTTACTTCGCCTTTTATCCTTAGAAGCCCCTTTCACAGCCGAAGAATTTAAATCAGAAAAGCCTGATAAACTTATTGACCGCCTCTACGGCAAAATTGTTGATGTGCACAAAATAAATGTTGAACGCATTGCAAAACAGGCATATCCGGTTATTAAAACCGTGTACGAAAATCAATCAGCGATTTATAAAAATATTGTAATTCCGGTCAGCGACGGAGTGAAAACATATCGTGTCATTGTCAATCTTGAGAAAGCATATGAAACTGAAGGGCGGGAAGTTGTATATGCGTATGATAAAACTGCTGTTCTGGCTGCCATTGATGAGATGTGGAAAGAGCACCTTCGTGAGATGGATGACTTGAGACAATCCGTACAGAACGCCTCTTATGAGCAAAAAGATCCACTGTTGATTTACAAACTAGAAGCATACGATTTGTTTAAAAATTTGCTTGACAGAATTAACAAATCCGTTGTTTCTGTGTTGATGAAAGGACAAATTCCGATTGAAGATCCGAATGAAGTAAAAGAAGCAGGTCAACGTAAGCGTCTTGATACCAGTAATATGAAGACTGGACGACAGGATCCCGGTTTTGATGGAAATGATACCGAAAAAGCAAAACCACAACCTGTTCGCACTGAAAAGAAAGTTGGCAGAAACGATCTTTGTCCTTGCGGCAGTGGCAAAAAATATAAAAACTGTCACGGGCGTTCCGGAGCAGAGCAAAATGCTTAGGCATGAAATTTGAAAACAAATACAGTTGAAACATAAAAATAAAACCTATGAATGTAAAACACTTAATTTTGAGTTTAATTGTTTTTTTGCTTCCTGCCATGTTATTGGCACAGGTTGGAGAGCAAGAGAGCGATACAGCACAAATCATTGTGCCCACAAAAGTTGTAGTTGATACGACTGTTAATGATGGTGAGAATGTCGTTGCAGCTGAAGGACAAGAAGCTCAACTTGCCTATAACAGCGGAATTGATTTGTTCAATGCTGGCAGTTATAAACAAGCAGTAAGCCAGTTTACAACTGCTATCGATTTAAATCCTGATTTTGCACAAGCCTATATGAATCGTGGTTCAGCATTGTTTCAAATGGATGCCTTATCGCAGGCTCTTGAAGATCTTCAAAAGGCAATTGAATTAAATGATGAACTTCCGGCAGCATATTATATGCTCGGCATAATTCATATGCAGAAGCAAGAATATTCTGAAGCCCAAGCTGCGTTGCAGGAAGCGAAGGATCAAAAATTCAAAAATTCAAAACTGGATTATTATCTTGGCGTTATCGCTTTTATGAACGAGGATTATGAAAGTGCAGAGTTTGCTTTTGAAAATGCAATCAAAGCGGATAAAAAAAATGCCATGATTCATAATGATATTGCCAGTACATATCGCAAAATGGAACAGTTCGATAAAGCCATTGCTGAATACACCAAAGCGATAGAGTTGGATAAGAGCAATGCAATGTACTACTCCAACAGGGGTTCGGTTTATCGTATTCAAGAGAAATATGAAGAGGCAATCGATGATTATACCAAAGCCCTTGATATTGATTCAGAATATAAACTGGCTCAAAATAACCGTGGTGTCGCAAAAATGCATCTTGAACAATATGAAGATGCAATTAAAGATTTTGAAGCGGTGGTGAAAGTTGACAGGGATTATGCCTTTGCTTATAACAATCTCGGTTTGGTTTATTATCGCATGCGAAATTACGATGATGCCATTACAAATTACACCAAAGCAATTGCTCTTGACCCAGATTACGGCTATGCATACTTGCATCGGGGAAATGCAAAGGAAATGCTGCGAAAATTTGAGGATGCTTGCCAAGACTGGGAAAAAGCACTTGAACTGGGAGTGAAAAATGCAGAATCTTATTTAATATATTGCAATCAGGAGGACTAGCCATGAAAAAAACTAAAAATATATTGAGAATTAGTGCATTAATCCTTTTTTCATTTTTTATGATTCAAGGAATAAATGCACAAGTAGATATTGAAATTGATAAAAAGGAGTTTAAAGAAGGTAAAAATGGCTTTAAAGATGCTTGGAAAGCTGTTAAATATGGTGACGATTTGTACAAGGCAAATACCTCGGGAGGATTTCGACAGGCAATTAGTTTTTATGAAGAAGCCGTAAGATATAATGGGAATAATCCTGAATTAAATTATAAGTTGGGTGTTTGTTATCTTGTTGATTTGCAGGTTGAAAAGGCGGTTTCTCGTTTTGAGAAAGCTGTAAAAAAGAAATCGGGTGTTGCACCGGATGTTCGATATTTACTTGGTAAATCATATCATAATAATTATAAATTTGAGGAAGCAATTGATATGCTTACAGAATTTATTAATAAATACCAATCTTCAGGAGATGACGATTTTGATAAGAAAATCATTGCCAAAGCAAAACGGAAAATTGAAGAATGTAATTCTGCTAAGATTATGGTTGCAAGCCCAACCCGGGTGTTTATTGACAATTTAGGACCTGCAGTAAATACAAAATATCCTGAATACGGTCCGGTTATTACTGCTGATGAATCAATGGTTGTCTTCACTTCACGTCGGGAAGGTACAACAGGAGATGCTCGTGATGAGTCAGATTTTCAGTATTATGAGGATTTATATGTATCTTATCGGGATAATCAGGAACGTTGGGGAAATGCAATGAATATGCGTGATCTTAATACAGATGGACATGATGCTTCAATAGGCTTATCTTACGACGGACAAATACTGTACACTTATAATGGAACTCCTACCGGAACTATTCTTGCCAGTGAATTAGACGGTGACCAATGGTCAAAACCCAAAGAGCTAAGCAAGCATATAAATACTAGAGCGCATGAAACAAGTGCTACTGTTTCTGCCGATGGAAAATACTTTTATTTTGTTAGTGATCGTGATAAAGATGATTTCGGAACTCCTTCCTATGGTGGAAAAGACATTTATGTTTGTGAAAAAACAGAGAAAGGCAAGTGGGGAAAAGTGAAAAATATTGGATCCCCAATTAATACTGAGTTTAATGAAGAGGCATGTTTTATTCATCCAGACGGCGTTACCATGTATTTTAGCTCCGAAGGATTAAACTCTATGGGTGAATACGATATTTTTAAAACCACAAAAGATTCTCTTGAAAATTGGACTGAGCCTGAAAACCTTGGTTATCCGGTTAATACGCCTGCAAAAGATGTCTTTTTTGTTATGGCAGGATCAGGGCGTTATGGTTATTATTCTACTGTCCGTGAAACCGGTTATGGTGGACAAGATATTTACAGAATTACCTTTCTCGGTCCGGAAAAACTTATGGTTGAGGCGCTTGAGGATAATCTCATGGCGAGCCTGAATGCTACAATTTCCGATAAGGTAGTGGAGCAAGAGGTGAAAATTAAAACCGTGCGTTTAACACTATTGAAAGGTACTGTTACAGATGCAATTTCCGGACAACCAATTAAAGCAGATATCGAAATTGTTGATAATGAGAAAAACGAAGTGGTAACACTTACGAATTCAAACTCTTCAACCGGTAAATACATGATATCATTACCATCAGGAAAGAATTATGGTATTTCTGTAAAAGCGGAGGGCTATCTCTTCCACTCTGAAAACTTTAATATCCCTGCTACAACAGGCTATCAGGAGGTGATTAAGGATGTTGTTTTAAGTAAAGTTGGTGTTGGAACCAAAATCGTTTTGAAAAACATTTTCTTTGATTATAATAAATCTACACTTCGTTCTGAATCGTATCCAGAACTTGAGAGACTCAGAAAATTACTCGATTCTTACTCCAGTATGCGTATTGAAATTGGTGGACATACTGATAATAGAGGCTCTTTGAAATATAACACCGACTTGTCACAAGCTAGAGCGAAAGCAGTTGTTGATTATTTGGTGAGTGCCGGAATTGATCGCAGTCGTTTGGAGTTTAAAGGTTATGCTTATTTGCAACCAATTGATACCAATGATACTGATGAAGGACGTCAGCAAAATCGACGCGTTGAGTTTAAAGTTTTGAGTGTTAATTAATTGTATAGTTAATAATATGGCTGCTTTTTTTAAAAATATCTGTTTAATTGCTTTTGTTTTTGCTTTTGCCGGTGCATATGCACAAATTGATGTGCAATTTAAACGTTCGGCTTTCCCTGATGACCCAAATGGTTTGAAAAAAGCAAAACAAGACATCCGTGCCGGAGATTCACGAATAAAAAAGCAAAATGATTTCGAAAAAGCAATTCCATATTATTTGGAAGCCTGGGAGTTTAATCCCAATAATGCAGCACTAAATTATACAATTGGTAGCGCATATTGGGAAACGGCTGAAAAACAAAAGGCTTTATCATTTTTTGAAAAAGCAACAACTTTGAATGAAAATGTAGCAAAATATTTGTATCTGAAACTCGGTCAGGCCAGGCATTTAAATTATAAATTCGAGTCTGCCATTGAAGCCTTTAATCGGTATCTTCGGCTTAATCCCAAACTTAGTGTCGAAGAAAAATCAGCGGTTAATAAGCGGGTTACAGAATGTCGTTATGGAATGGAGTTGATACAGGATACTGTCCGTGTAGAAATTGTTAATTTGGGAGAAAACGTAAATACCGAATATGCTGAATACAATCCAATGATTGTCTCAGATGGTTCCAAACTTTTGTTTACTGCCCGTCGTAAATACATCGGGAATCCGATTGAACCCAGAGATGGAAAACCCTGTGAAGATGTCTGGTATGCTGATAAAGGCGAGGATGGAGAATGGGAAAAATCACGAAAGTTCGGTTCTCCAATCAATACCAAAAGGCATGATGCTGTCTCAGGAATGAGCCCTGACGGACAGGAGCTTTTTGTTTATAAAGCGGTAGATAAAAAAGGAGGTGATATTTTTTATTCCAAATTGAAGGGGGAAAAATGGTCAAAGCCTGAGCCAATGCCGGAAGTTATCAATTCAGAGTATCACGAATCGAAAGCGAGTATGAGTTATGACGGAAAAACCTTGTATCTCGTATCAAGGAGACCCGATGATAATTTCGGTGTTCGGGATATTTTTGTCAGCACAATGGATGCAGCTTTGCAATGGTCAGCGCCACAAAATCTAGGCTCCGTTATAAATACGGAATATGATGAAGAAGGGGTTTTTATTCATCCTGATGGAAGAACACTCTACTTTTGCTCGAAGGGACATAATAGCATGGGTGGATTTGATATTTTTCGCTCTGTTAAAGATTCCAGCGGAAATTGGTCAACTCCCGAAAATCTCGGATATCCCATAAACACTCCCGGAGACGAGGCCTTTTGGGCAATTGCCTCTGACGGACGACATGCTTACATCAGCTCTGTTCGACCCGATGGATTTGGTGATTATGATATCTACGAAGTCATTTTTCCTGAACCTGAATCAATTGATGAAATTCAACAAATTGATGTTCGCTTAACCTTGTTTAATGGCTTTGTTAAAGATGTCAAAACGTTAGAGCCTCTCGAAGCAAAGATAGAAATTGTTGATAATGAAACTAATGAGCAGATTGCCGTGTTGTCCTCAAACCAAGCAAGTGGTAAATTCATCGTTAATTTGCCCGCCGGGAAAAATTACGGCTTATCAGTCAGCAAGGACGGGTATATGTTTCATTCTGAGAATTTCAATATTAAGGATGATGCGAAATTTCAGCAAATTACACGTGAGATTTTGCTGCAGCCCATTGAAGTTGGAACACGCATTGTTTTACGGAATATTTTCTTTGATTATGACAAAGCAACATTGAGAAGTGAATCAACTGGTGAATTGTCAAAAGTTTTAAAAATTCTGGATGATAATCCAAATATGAAAATTGAAATATCCGGACATACAGATAATCGAGGTTCATTAGAATATAATACAAAATTGTCTCGCAGTCGTGCAAAAGCAGTAGTAGATTATTTGATAGAAAAAGGAATTGACACAGAACGATTAAGTTATGAAGGATATGCATTTACTCAGCCTATATCTGATAATGATACAGATGAAGGACGCCAAATGAACCGTCGTGTTGAATTTGAGGTTTTGGAAAATGATTAATAATAATTGTGAAAGAACTGATTTTTAATTTACATTTTTTGTTATTTTAACATACATAAGACTATGAAACATACAGCATTAACAAAAACACATGAAGCATTAGGTGCACGCATGGTTCCTTTTGCAGGTTATCTGATGCCTGTTGAATACACTGGGATTAAGGATGAACACATAAATGTCAGGGAAAAACTTGGGGTTTTTGACGTCTCTCACATGGGTGAATTTGAAGTAAAGGGTTCAAAAGCGAAGGCATTTGTTCAGCGTTTAACCACCAACAATGTCAATGACCTTTTCGATGGAAAAGTTCAATATACTTGTTTCCCAAATGATAAAGGCGGTATTGTTGATGATTTACTTGTGTATCGCTTTAAAGATGATGAGTATTTGTTGGTTGTTAATGCTGCAAATATTGACAAAGACTGGGAATGGTGTGTGAAGCAATCTGAAATTGAAGGTTTGGAAATTGGAAAAGAACTTATTAATATTTCCGATGATATCTCACAATTGGCAGTACAGGGACCATATGCACTGAAAGCAATGCAGAAGCTTACCAATGAAAATGTGATTGATATGGAGTTTTATACTACCAAAAAAATTGCATTTGCCGGTATTGATGAGGTGATTTTCTCAAGCACAGGATACACAGGTGCAGGTGGTTGCGAAATTTATGTCGCAAATAAAGATGCACAAAAACTTTTCGAGGCGGTTATGGATGCCGGAAAAGAATTCGGCATTAAACCTATAGGTCTCGGCGCACGTGATACCTTGCGTTTGGAGATGAATATGTGTCTTTACGGAAACGATATTAATGACGAAACCTCACCAATTGAAGGTGCTTTGGGTTGGATTACCAAATTTGTTGACGGAAATGATTTTATTATGAGAACGCATCATGAGAAAATTAAAACCGATGGTCCGGAAAAACGCTTGAAAGGTTTTATTATGAAAGAAAGAGGCATTCCGCGGCAGCATTATCCTGTGTTTAATGAAGCGGGTGAGGAGATAGGAGAAGTTACTAGCGGTACAATGTCTCCAATGATGGATGTTGGAATTGGAATGGCTTATCTGAAACCCGGGTATTGGAAATCCGGAACAAAAATCTTTATCGGTGTGCGTAAAAAACGCCTTGAAGCAGAAATTGTAAAACCGCCTATTTTTAAAGATCAAATTCCTGAAGTAAAATCATAAAGGATTTGCTTGCTTTGACAAGCGATAATGGAAATTTAAGAACGAGGCTACTAAAAATAGTCTCGTTTTTTATTTCTTTTTCATGGTTCCGCCAATGGTAATTTCAAATCCGTGATAATACAACTGTGAATTTGGATAATTGACTTCCTGATAAACAGAGGCACTTTCGCCAGATGCATAATTTAAAACACCATTAATTCCAATGTTTTGGCTTCCCATGTAATATTTTACCGCAATGTAGCCCCAGATGTTGTTTTGAATACGAATATTTAGTTTTGTCCCAACGAGATAGCCCCAACCAAAAGCAGATTTGTCCATTGTCAAATCAGAGCTTAAGCTTGAGTAATTGTAAGCTTCACTAATCATGTCCTCAAAATTTCCATGCATGATTTTTTGATTAAAGCCCGCAAAGCCAAATACGCCACCCATTAACTCTAACTCAACCGACTTTGTTGGGATAACAATTGCAGGAACTAAACTCATGCTTAAACTTTGAAACGGGCCAATAAGAGCACGATTGGAGTTGAGTTCATCGGGAAATCCGGTCATGCTCATTCCGCCGATATTATTCATGCTTATTCCCGGGCTAATTTGTAAGTAATTCCCAAATTTAACCGGTAGATTAATGTTTACCGGAGCAATCGGATTTGAAAAGTATCCGTGTGTCGGGAAAAAATACGAAAAACCAATACTTTGGGACTGTGCTTTTTGAGAAACAATTAAAAAGCTGATTACGGCAAGTGAGATTAATAGTCTTTTCATCATCATAATAAGTTTTTGTGCAATTTATAAAAATGTTTGAACATAGAAGTTGCTGCTTCAAAAAAAATGTTGTCTCGTGAAGACACCAGATAGCTAAATCACCGCTTGTAAACTGGCTGGGGGCAAAAAAATGGAAACATCTCTTTTGCTTTGGCTAAGCTTGATTCGATAAATCCACTGCTTATCGTATGGGTAACAAGTCGCTATTGAACCAGCTTGTGTGGCAGAAATCAGAAATTATAGAGGGACACTGTTTAGTTTTAAAATATTCCGTCGCTTCAATTGCCCATTTAGCATTAATTCAATTTTGTTTTGCAAATCTTCAAGTTCAATTGTATTGTAAGTGTCTTTTATTTGTTTTGGTTTCCATTTGTCGGCCAGCATTTCCCAAACTTTTTTGCGATATTTCATCGGATAGTTTTGGGAGTCGATGCCAATGAGTGAAACTCCTCTTAAAATAAATGGGAAAATGCTTGTGTTAAGTTTGGACGAAGCCACATTCCCGCAACAAGTTACTGCGCCTGTTGAACCGATGGTTTTGATGATGTTTTCGAGAATTACACCTCCAACGGTATCAATTGCTCCTGCAAACTGGGGTTTCAGCATTGGTTTTTTATCGAAATTTTCAATCTCGCTGCGTAATAATATTTCTTTTGCTCCAAGTTTTATCAGATAATCACGTTCTTTCTCTTTTCCTGTTATGGCAACAACTGAATATCCTAATTTGCTTAGAATTGAAATGCTTAAGGCACCAACTCCTCCAGTTCCGCCGGAAACTGCAATTTTACCATCCTCAGGGTTCACCAATTCAGTAAGTCGTAAAACCGACATTCCGGCAGTTAATCCGGCAGTTCCGAATATCATTGCTTCTTTCATTGTCAGTTTTTCCGGCAGTTTTATAGCCCATTCAGACGGAACTTGAATGTATTCTGCAAATCCACCGTCAGTATTCATGCCTAAATCATAGCTGGTGATGATTACTTTTTCTCCCGGCTTAAGAGTTTTGCTGTTGGATTTTTCAATTGTTCCAACTGCGTCAATTCCCGGAGTGTGTGGATAATTTTTTGTTACTCCCTTATTGCCTGTCGCCGATAATGCATCCTTGTAATTTAATGAGCTGTAATGCACCTTAACCAAAATGCTGTCATCTGCTAAGGGTTTGAATTCCATCTCTTGAACGGAACTGACGAATTTGCCGTTTTTTTCTTCAACACGAAATGCACGAAATGTAGGCTTGTCTTGTTTCATTTTGAGTATTTTTATTGTTTTCAGAAGCCTTCCAGTTGTTTTATTTCATTCGGATTTTTCTGTCATTATACTTTTTCAAATATATAACAAGAGGACTAGGTAAATGTTTGATTTTTACCTAGGTTTTCAATAATACGTTACATTAGTCAAATTTCCGGTTTTCCTAAATATTTCCGATAGCAGAAACTAGGATTTTTGTGGATTTGATTGCTTAATTAAGAGGGACGTAGGATGTTAAATGCTTCCTGCTTCTAATAGACCATTATTATCTATTCCGTTTTGTACCCGAGTGAATTGATGGTTTCTTTGATTTTTTCCATGTCTAAATCATCGCCCTCAATGGAGGCGGATTTGTCGTTTAAATTCACTCGTACACTTTTTACAAAGGGTAAACTTTCAAGATTACTTTCTACACTTGTTTTGCAGTGATTGCATGTCATTCCTTCGACTTTAATTGTTTTTGTATCCATTGTATTGTCGTTTAAATTTATTATTGAATTATTTTTTATTTTTCGATATTTTTGGATGTATCCGTTTATTATTAGCAGAATCAGTGTAATGCCTGAAGCGATTTGCCACCATGCTAAATTTCCAGCATGATCGTGTCCGAGATGTTGTTGTGCGATATTGGTAAACCAATGTGTCGGCAACACGTAATCAATCAATAAACCAAAGCCCAAAGCTCCGAAAATTATGGTGGCAAGATAAACCAGTAAACTGCGTTTTCCCAGGACTTTGCCTATCATGGTGATGGTTGCGACATTGCTTGCAGGACCAGCCATAAGCAAAACAAATGCGGCACCCGGACTGATTCCTTTTAAAATTAAAACTGCTGCCAAAGGGATTGATCCTGTTGCACAAATGTACAATGGAACAGAAACTACTAAAATTAGCAACATTTGTAAAATTGGCGGCATGTTTAACATGTTAAAAAAATCATTGGGAATTAAGGCTGAAATGATGGCTGCCAAAACTAACCCGATTACTAACCATTTAGAAATGTCTTGAATGAAATCGACAAATCCGTAGCGGAAAACGCTGATTATTTTTTGGGAAAAGCTTTGATTTTTTTTCATCGGCTTTTGATCTTGCACTTGTTTTTTTTCATGCTTGGTTACTTTGCTTGTAATCAGTCCGCCCGTGATTCCTGTAATCAGTGCCGCAATGGGTCTGAATAGTGCAAAGGGCAAGCCCATGAGTGAGAAGGTGGCAAGGATGGAATCAACCCCGGTTTGAGGCGTGGATATAAGAAAGGAAACCGTGCCTCCTTTTGATGCCCCGTTTTTGTAAAGTGCCGCTCCGGTTGGAATAACTCCACAGGAACATAATGGGAGAGGAACTCCGAGTAAAGAAGCCAGTGTGGCTGATTTGAGTGGCTTTCCACTAAAGTATTTCTGTATGTTTTTTGGCGAAATAAAGGCATAAAGCAGTCCTGCAAAGAAAAACCCTAACAGTAGATAAGGCGCCATTTCACTCAAAATCTTCACGAAATCTGTTAAAAAGCTGATGATATATTGTTGCACTTCCATATTGTTAGTTGTTTATAAATACAAATTTAGGAAGTAAGCCATCAAAGCTTGTTACACAATTTTGGATATTAATTATAAGATTTCAGGTGGGCAAGTGTTAAATCTTGTCAAGTGCTTTTCGCTTATTTTCTTTCAAATTTTTAAAGTGGGAGGGGGTCATTCCCGTAACTTTTTTGAACTGATTGCTTAAATATGCAACACTCGAATAATTGAGTTGAAATGCGATTTCGCTTAAGCTTAATTCATCATAAATAAGCAGCTCTTTAACTTTTTCAATTTTTTGTAGGATATAATATTTCTCAATAGTAATACCTTCAACCTCTGAAAATAAGTTGCTTAGTTGACTGTAATCCCGGTTTGATTCCATGGATAAGTGATCTGATAAGGTGATCTCAAGTCGGTTGTTTTTTGTTTGTATTAAGTCAGTAATCAGATTTTTGATTTTCTCGATAGTCCTTGAGTTTTTATCATCCAATAAATCAAACCCGATGGATTGCAGCTCCTGTTTTAGTTGTGATTTTATTTCTGAGATATCATTTTCCTCAAGTTCAACTTCTCCCAAACCAATATGTATAGGGTGCAATCCAATGTTTTCCAGAATTGCTCTTACCGCCATTACACAGCGCGGGCAAACCATATTTTTGATGTGAATTTTCATGTGTTTATGTGTTTTTGATATTAAAGAAACATTAAGACTAAGGATTTGTTTTAAAATTGCTTTTATCCTGAGGTTTTTACAGTCTCGATATTCTGAGCCGGCACTCAATCCTCCATATTGCTGTAGTTTGATTCACAATCGGTGTTACAGCAAAAGAAGCCTGTCTGCCTATTTGCCAGCTGAGGATGGCAGGCAGGTAAACAGAACGCATGCCATGCGAAAGCTTTCGGATTGATGTTTAATCGGTATAACCTAATGAAAGGCCTTTTCCTTTCAACTCTTTTTGATTATATTTCAAGTCCAAATAAAGTTGTTTTAATAAACCTTTATCATTGCTCCACTTCTGTTTTGAGGGTCATAGGACACAATAACAACACACGAACAAATTGCGCCGGTGTTTAGAATGGTTTCAATGTCACCTTAACTAACTTCACCTGCATTGTTTAACTTATATTTATCTGCTGTAAATAACTTTACAGAAAAACTTGAGAGCAATCAACAAACGCATTATGTAATTTAAACTTGTAAATAAATAGCAATCCTAGAAACCTAATTTTCCTAAAACTGTTGATTTATAGCTGTTAATTGTTTTCCGTTTCTAACACCGTTTTTTTTCGTGATGGAGCTACCACAATAAAAGCACTTTTTTTATTCATAAGCTTTGATTTGATTCAAAGATAGTGTTTTCAAGCATTATAGAAGTTTACAGCCTCCTTTTTGTCCATTAAGCCGGATTTTAAATAATTATGTGAATTCAATCATTGCTTCTAAATTTTGAGTATATTTACTGCTGGGTTATTCCATTTTTGATTTCAATTAGTCATTTCTCCTTTTTGCTGCTTTAATAATCCAGTTTTTTACTCCGGCAATTGACCACTCATTGAGTTATTGATAGTATAGCCCACATTAATTTGTTTTATCACAAGATTAACAAATGACAACTTATGAAAAAATTAACTCTGGGAGTTATTGGATCTTCAAAAAAAGAAGATGAAAAGCGTGTGCCAATTCATCCTGATCATTTATCACGTTTGCCTATAGATATTAGAAAACAATTAGTATTTGAAAAGGGATATGGAGAGCCTTTTGGTTTGGACGATGATTTTTTTGTTTCTCAAACCGGAGGTGTTGCTTCACGTCATGAATTATTAACTGAAATAGGCTCAGTGATTATTGCTAAACCCATTATAACTGATTTACAAGAAATACGTGAAGGAGGCTTTATCTGGGGTTATCCGCATTGCGCACAACAAGCTGATATTACACAAACTGCAATAGATCGAAAATTAACATTGATTGCCTTTGAAGATATGTTTATTTGGACTCCAAATGGTCAAATAGGCAGACATACGTTTTATAAGAATAATGAAATGGCAGGTTATTGCGCAGTTATTCATGCATTACAATTAAGAGGTATTGATGGTCATTATGGCAACCAACGTAAAGCAATTATTTTTAGTTTTGGAGCAGTTAGTCGAGGCGCTATTTATGCACTTAAATCTCATGGATTCAGAGATATCACAATTTGTATTCAAAGGCCTGATCATGAAGTGCGAGAGGAGATTTTGGATGTTCATTATATTCGTATCCGAGAAGGGAATGACAATGAACCCAGAATGGTAGCGATAGAACATGATGGCAAAGTTCGACCTTTATCAGATTTAATTAGTGAATCGGAGATCATTATTAACGGCACTTATCAAGATACAGAAAACCCTATCAATTTTGTAACAATAGATGAAAAGGACAGTTTAAAGCCTGGAAGTTTAATTATAGATGTTAGTTGCGACAAAGGTATGGGATTCTATTTTGCGACTCCTACAAGTTTTAAGAACCCTATTTTGCATATTGATAACATCGACTATTATGCAGTCGATCATACGCCGAGTTATCTCTGGGAAAGTGCATCAAGGTCGATATCTGCAGCACTAATTGTTTATTTGCCAACAATTATTGGAGGTCCTAAAAGTTGGATTAAAGATACGACAATTCAAAACGCGATTAATATCGAAAACGGTGTGATATTAAAAGAGTCAGTATTAACTTTTCAGAATCGTATGCCAAATTACCCACATGATTTCATAAAAAATTGAAAGTCAGAACTTATTAATTTAAATTACTGTCTGGAAAAATAATGTATAGATAATGTGGTGTAAAGTTGTTTAATGCAATTAAAATAGGGGGTTATTCAGCTGCAATAAGAGGACTTAATATTTCTTCGACGTCTTTTGAAGAAGCAACCATTACCTCTTCTACAACCCCGCCAAGAGATTTTGCCAAAATTCCCGTATTCATTCGTGAAATGTAGGTTTTTCCATTGCTCTTTTCATAAACGCTTACTCTGCAAGGCATTAAAGAGGAAACAATTCGTTCGTCGTCTTTCAATAATATTTTACTTGAGTGTTTTGGATTACACAAAGCAAAAACTTTTATTGGTAAAACTTCTGTTCCGTTTTTCTCTAAGCTTTCTTGTAAATTGTGAACAGTCGATACTTTCCAATCTTCTTTTTCAATTTTGGCTATCAACATTTCAACAGTTTCAGCAAAATTATATTTGCTTTCATTTTCTAAAAACATTGGTTCGTTGTTTTGAGTAAGCTGTGTCTGAATTTTTTCTTCTTTTTCTGCTGGTTGCGTACAACTTGTAACCAAAACAAATACGATTAACGTTGTCATAAATAATGATTTCATAATACTGTTTTTTAAAATTTAACATAATAGGACAATTTATAAATAAAGCCATCTATGGTTTTGGGTGTTTTGCTGTCGTCTTCAGTTGCCTTTAACCATATTGTTGGGAAAATGAGTAGTGTCCCTTTGCTCTTCATCATCCTCTATCAATGATAACTTAAAGATAATAATATTTGTCAAAAAACGAGTAGTCTTCCGATTTTAATTAGAATAGTTGTCGTTTGCTATTGTGAAATTGCTTTATTTCATTGCATATTCTTTTTCAAAGAAGAATTGTTTTTCCCCAAATGCTGGTTCTAATTCGTCAATCCAAGTTGCTTTCGGGTCATATTTTGCAAAAAACGGACGATGTACCCAATCTGCATTTCTGCCTTGTAGGAAGCGCAGCATGTAAACGGGTTCTCCGTTAATTTCCGTGACACCAAGCATGTGAATTTTTCCGGGTCCAGCTGACATGCTGGGTCCTCTGACTGTTCTTGCTAACCCGCTCACTTGTTGATATGCGGTGCGAAAAATTTCCCAAGCATCTTCCAATGATACGGCAAAATATTCTTTGGCTCCGGTATCGCGCGCCATAAAGAAATAATAAGGAACACATCCTAATTCAACCTGACGTTTCCACATATCTCTCCAGACATCGGGATCGTCGTTTATATGAGCCAATAGGGGTGATTGTGTGCGAATTTGTGCGCCGGTTTTACGAATCGCAGAAATTGCATCTTCAACGGCTTCGGTTTGAAGTTCATTGACATGGTTAAAATGTGCCATGATTGCAAGATGAACCCCTGAGTCACTGACCATTTTAAAAAGATCCAAAATGTCTTGAGAATCTTTATCTGTTAGGTAACGGTATGGCCAATATGTCAATGATTTGGTTCCGATTCTGATGTTTTGAACTGTCGGGACTTCGTTTAGAATTGCTTCAATGTATGCTCTCAGGCGTTTTGCCGACATTACCATTGGATCTCCGCCGGTAAACAAAACATCGGTAATTTGCGGATTTTGTTTCAGGTATTTTATCATCAGCTCAGTTTCCTTCATGGCAAATTTCAATTCTTCCATGCCGGTAAACTGTGGCCAACGGAAACAAAACGTACAATAGGCATGGCAAGTTTGTCCCTGAGTCGGGAAAAACAGCATGGTCTGATCGTATTTGTGTTGAATTCCCGTTAGTTTGTGGCCTTCAACTTCCGGAACATTGTGCTCCTGACCTGCCGGGTGCGGGTTTAATTCTAGGCGGATTTTATTTGCCAATCGCTTTATTTCTGACTTTGTGGCTTCATTTAATATGGCTTTCCGCATCATTTTGTAATGCTCGGGTTTAAGCATATCCTTTTGGGGGAACGTTAAAATGAAAATAGGGTCGTTTGGAACATTGTCCCAGTTTATTAATTGATCAACGACATAATTGTTGGCTTTAAATGGCAGAATGTTTCCTACTATTTCTATGTCGAAAATTTGTTCTTTCGTTAGGTACTTTTCTATTTGCGGGATTTTCTTAAAATTGTGTAGTGAATAAACTTTGTAATTGTGTTCAAAACCCATCGGTCACCTCCTTCTTATTTTTAATTAAACGTTTGATTCTTAGAGCTCAAGCTCATAATCTGAGCGAATAGCTTTGCGAAGATAGCGAAATGATTTATGCTTTCCAAAATGTGATGTGTTAAATAAATGTTATTTAGTTTTCAGGCAGTGAAAGCAATACATTAGATTGTGGAAATATGCGTTTTGTATAAGATGTAGAAAAAGTGAAATGTGCATATTATTGTTTTATTATAGTGTGTAAATAATGTTTTGTGTTTTGTGAGATTTGATTTGTTAGAAGAATGAATTTGCCAAATAAAAATGCTTGTTATACCAAATGTGTTTCAAAATGATTGATAAAGAAATTTTGAAACTACCAATTCTTATTCCGAATTCATTTCGGAATGATGTTTAATCGGTATTATACTTTAATGCTATTATGCGTTTTTCTTTACAATTATTTAAAAAAAATGGCCGGCAAATTATTTTACCAGCCATTCTTAAAATTATGAGAAAATTCTTATCTTATCAAGTTGACCATTCCTGTTTCTAGGACTTTTACACCTTGTTCATCAATCCCTGAAACAATATAAATATATGCACCGGAAGAACACAATTCACCTGAATTTTGAACCGTACCATCCCATCCCATGTAATAATCTTTAGTTATGAAGATGGATTGATTAAGTCTGTTCAGGATGCGTAACTCGTAGTTTTCCAGAGGGTTTCCTCTGACATAAAACACATCGTTTCTACCGTCTCCATTTGGTGTGAATGAATTTGGAATGTAGAAAGCAGGTTCCTTAACATTTATTGTTATGGAATCACTATTTTCACAACCAGAGATATCATTTCCAACAACGGTATAAGATATCGTGTCGTCTGGAGAAACTTCCGGATTCTGAATATATGGATTGTTCATATTGGTTGTAGGAGACCATATGTAATTAATGCCACCGGTCGCATTGAGTTGTGCGGTTTCTCCTCTGGCAATGGTTTGGTCTGATCCTGCATTAATATCAGGTAGTGGGTGTACTCTTACTTTGACTTGGTCAGTAACCGTGTCGCATCCGGCATAAGAAACATTTAGCTGGTAAGTTTTTGTTTGATTGGGACTTACAAGTGGATTGGAGATATTCGGATTATTTATTCCATGGTTTGGTGTCCATTGATAGATCTGTCCTTCAATATTCCCTGTTCCTATTTGGATTGAGTCAAACGCACAAATACTCACGTCGGGACCTGCTTTTGCAATTGCCGGAGGAAGCATTGTGACACTCACAGAATCTGTGTTGGTGCAACTTGTGTTGGCATCGGTTACCGTCAGGTGATAGCTTGTGAACTCAGCCTGAGGTGATGCGACGGGTTGCGCGACATTGGCATTGTCCAGTGTTGTTGCAGGTAACCAGTTGTAATTGTGGTCTGCCACTTCAGGTGTGCCAAGCTGTACGCTTCTGTTTGCACAGATGATGGTGTCAATGCCGGCATCAGCTACAGGAAGCGGATGCATGTCGATTGTTTCAACAATGGAATGTGAACACTCATTGTTTGACACAGTCAGGCAAATAATTTGCTCTCCGCCTTGTGAAAACTGAACGCCGGTAGGATTCTCAGTCTGAGATCCGTTGGGTGTACTGTATCTGCCAAAAGTCCAGCTATAAGAGTATTCCTGCCCCGTACTGCCTTCGTTGACAAAGGAAACGGTTTCCCCGGGACACAAGGGTGCTGTGGATGAAAAGGCGACCTCGGGTGTCTCATGTATAGTAACCGTCTGGCTGATTTCATCCTGGCAACCGGTGGTGTTGTTGGTTGCCGTCAGGCTGATTTCCTGCGTTCCTGCTTCTGTATACACCACGACGGGTTCTGCATCTGTGGATGTCGGTGTTGATGCAGCTGCACCAAAGTTCCACGCATAACTTACATCTACGCTGTCACTCATGTTGTGCATCTGCAATGCCTGTCCACTACATTGTGGTGCGTTGGTTGTGAAGTCAGCCACAGGGCTTTCCGGTATGGTGATGGTTTGACTGACAGTGCGTGTGCAATTTGTCGTGCTTATTGTCAGCGTCACATTTTTAATACCGGAGCTGTTGTACGCAATTCCCATCGGATTTTCTGCGTTGGAGCTGGCAGGTGAAGCGCCTTCCCCGAAATCCCAGGTATAAGCATACTCTGCGCCTGAGCTTCCGGTGTTTGTGAAGTCGATACCTATACTAACACATTCTGGAGCTGATGAATTGAAACTGACATCAGGACGGGGAAGTATGTTGATACTTTTTTCCACATAATTGCTGCATCCACTTGTCGCATTGCTCGCCGTCAAACGGACAATTTTACTGCCCGGTGAACTGTATGTAATTGTTGGTTCGATTGCGCTGGAGGTTGCTGGTGTTGCATCGCTGCCAAAGTCCCATGAATAGTCAAGTGAAGCATCATAATCTGCTATACTAAAGCTTACTTCATTGCTTTCACAAACTGGAGCAGTTGATGAGAAATCAATCACCGGAGCAGGGGAGCTTTCAATAGACAAGGTTTCTGTATGTGTTGAGCTACAATTTGGTGTGCTAACAGTTAGGCTTATGGTTTTATTACCATCGCTGCTGTAAACAATGCCGGTTGGGTTTTCAGCTGTTGAGCCTGCCGGAGTTGCATCAGAACCAAAATTCCAGCTATAGCTGAATTCCTGTCCGTTAGATCCGGTATTCGTAAAATCAACTTGTGAGCCGCTGCAAACAGGGCTGGAAAAGTTAAACGAAGCGGCCGGAGTAGGATAGATGTTAAGCGTTTGCTGGGCTTCATTCCAACAGCCACTGATTGCATCTGTTACTGTCAATTGGATATTTTGAGTTCCATTTGAGCTAAATGCAATGCCTGTGGGATTATTGGCGGTGCTTGTGCCTGGTGTGGCATCTGCACCAAAGTCCCAGTTGAAAATCATGCCTGTGGGATCTCCGTCAAAACTGAAATCCACAGCTTCACCATCGCATTTTGGAGCCGTGCTGCTAAAGCTGACTTCCGGTGCTGGTGAGTTTTCAACCGTTAGATTTTGTGTAGCGGTTGAGCTGCAAGCGTTGTTGGAAACGTTCAGCGTAATTGTATGCGTTCCGCTGTTGTCAAAGCTGATGTTTTGCGGATTTTCTGCAGTTGATCCGGAAGATGATGCATCCGCACCGAAATCCCATGCGTAGGTAAATCCGTCACCTGAGCTGCCTGTGTTGGTGAAGTCCGTGGCTGTTCCCAGACACAGATTGTCAGTGAAACTAAAGGAAGCAACAGGTTGAGTCAGAATCTGAAAATCCTGACTTACCGTACTCTGGCACCCGCTTACACCGTCAGTAACTGTCAGCGCTGCAGTTTTTGTTCCTGATGAAGCAAAAGCAATGCCTGTAGGATTTTCGGCTATGCTGTTTGCCGGTGTAGCATCTGGAGCAAATACCCAGTTGAACGTTACGCCACCGGAATCGCCGGTATTAACAAAGTCAATGGTTTCACCGTTGCAAACAGGGGCATTGTGACTGAATGAGACCTCGGGTTCCGGTAAAATTGTCACCGTACCGTATTCGATCCTAGAGCAATGGTCGTTCGTCACAATGTGTTGAATGGGTTTGTTACCAGGCGTGTTAAACACGATTTCCGGGTTTTCAGTATAGGCTTCCTGCGGATTAGCATCGGTTGGGAATATCCACTCATGTGAAAAGCCCGAGCCACTTGAGCCAGTATTGGTAAACTGTACAGGTGAGCCAACGCAAACGTTGTTGGTGAAGTTGAAGTCTGCATCCGGACGGTCGTAAATGTTGACATACTTGGTAACCAGAGCAGAATCCATTCCACAGTTGATTATGATTTTCAGATCAACCTGTTTTAGGCCTGATGTTGACCAGTTGATGGATGGGTTTTCCTGGTTGGAAGTCGCCTGAGATGCACTACCATGGAACGTCCAGTCGTAGGAAATTCCGCTTCCGCTGGGGCCGGCGTTCAGAAACTGAACATCCTGACCGGTACAAGCCGGAGCATCATGCACAAAATCAGCAATGAGGGTATCTACATTGGCGCCAAAACTGTTTGCTTCGAGGAATACACCTGAGTCATATGCCCCATCCACTGCATCGGCAACCACCAGTTTGATGTGATATTCCTGACAAGGTACGACAATGGCTTCGGCTGTAAATACATCGGTTAATCCATCGTATTCGACACCTGTACCACCGATGTTGTCCACGTAATAGGCGGCATTATTGTTCTCTATTGCTGGGCATGAGCCAGAACTGCTTCCGTTATTAACTGTAGCAATAGCAAC
>JAQIBY010000091.1 GCA_027858835.1 Bacteroidales bacterium
TAGAATCAAAGCTGTTACAAGAAATAAAATGAATTGTAACGGCAATTTTGATTCACAATCGGTGTTATCATTTTAAGCTTGTTTCTGAGGAAAGTTTTATTTAAATTTCTGCTCAACAACCTGTCTGACAAATATTATTCTTGGCGGCTCCTTGATAGCGATTTAATGTGACACGCGGCACTATCCGAGAGTTTTCGAATAGATGTTTAATTGGCAATCCTCCACTAAATTTACAGTAGAACCAAATAAAATACGATAAACATGACAAACAAAACACAAGCAAATAATCAGTCTGTTAAAGACTTTTTGAATTCGATTGAAAACAAGGATCGCAAAGCAGATAGTTTTAAACTTTTAAGCATTATGGAATCTATCACAGGAGACAAAGCTGTTATGTGGGGAAGTTCTATCATTGGTTTTGGAGACTGGCATTACAAATATGCATCTGGCAGAGAAGGCAATTGGTTTCGTGTTGGATTCTCACCACGAAAAAATGCAATAAGCCTTTATACAAATAATTATTTTGAGGGAATATCGGATGCTATGAAAAACCTAGGGAAATATAAAACAGGAAAATCTTGTATTTATATCAAATCCATGGATGATATTGATAAAAATGTATTAAACGATTTACTTCGACGTGCTTATGAACAAAATGGAAGCTAAATCATTTTTATCCAATTACTAAGCAAATTCACCCCCTCATTTGTCATATACGATTCAGGATGAAACTGAAATCCAACCCATGGATAATTTTCATGACGTATCATCATCACATTATTATCTTCTGAGCATGCTAAAACGCTAAGCTGTGTAGGCAAGTCTTTTAACACCCAAGAATGATACAATCCAATTGCAGTATTTTGTGAAATATCTTTAAACAAGACATCTTTCTGCAATTGCTTCAAATGCTTTGTTTGTCCGTGATTGACACGTGAAAGATGCTGCAATCTGCCACCACAAGCCAAACCCAAAATCTGATGTCCCATGCAAATACCAAGCACAGGCCTATCTTTTAATTGTTGTAACGCAGCAAATATCTGAGGATATTCATACGGCAAACCCGGCCCAGGAGAAAGGACAAAGGCATCATAAAATGGAAACTGCAAGGGATTCAGGGCATCATATGGACAAATCTCCACACGACACAATCCGGTATTTTCAAGCGTTTGTGCAAGAATATCCGTAAATGAATCATAACAGTCTATGAGTAACAAATTTTTCATTTATCTTTACAAAGCATTTTCACAAAACTACAGTTTTTTATGAAAGCATGGAACGCAAAGGAAGGATTTCAGGAAATGAATCGATTAGGAAAAGCCAAACGGCCGTTCCTATCAATCATATCGTATGATAAATCAAAAATACTACTCTCTCCTTTAGAAGCGATTGATAGTGAAACCTGCGAATATGCTTTCCCCGCATTATCTAACTCCAATTTTACATTAAATAATGACCCGATTCCAAAATTAACCCATTCTCCTTTATCAAAATCAGATTTCAACAAAGCATTTGAGATTGTCATGCACCATATCCGGCAAGGAGACACTTATTTATGCAATTTAAGCTTTGAAATTCCTTTGCAAAACACACCAAACTTAAATACGATTTTTCACAAAAGTTTCGCAAAATACAAACTCCGTTACCGGGATGAATTTGTGTGTTTTTCTCCCGAAATTTTCGTGCGCATTTCAAATCGGGAAATTAAAACATATCCCATGAAAGGGACTATTGATGCAAAGCTGCCGGATGCTGAATCACAATTATTATCCGACCCGAAAGAAAAAGCAGAGCATTACACCATAACCGATTTATTGAGAAATGATTTAAGCCGAATAGCGGAGGAAATAAAAGTCACAAAGTTCAGATATATTGATAAAATTTCCAGTGCGCAATCCAGTTTATTACAGAGCAGCTCAGAAATAAGCGGAATTTGCAAATCAAACTGGAAGGAAGAAATCGGAAATATCATGAATCGTCTGCTCCCGGCTGGGTCAATTTCAGGCGCACCAAAAAAGAAAACACTGGAAATTATAAATAAAGCAGAAACACATGAGCGGGGCTATTATACAGGTGTTTGCTGTTTGTTTGATGGCGAATCCCTGGATAGCTTTGTACTCATCCGAATGATAACGAAACAAAACGCAAAATACACATATAAAAGCGGTGGCGGAATTACAAGTTTCAGTAATCCGGAAAAAGAATATCAGGAAATTTTACAAAAAATTTATGTCCCGGTTTCTTGAGAGCATATACGTTAAAAATGGAATCGCACCACTGATTTCCTATCACCAAGCTCGCTATGAGGCTTGTGTAAATTCGCATTACCCGAAAGTAAGAGCAAAACCTTTGTCCGATTTACTAAAACAGGCACCAAAAGACAATATAATTTACAAACTTCGTATTTTGTATTCAGAGAAAATTGAGCAGGTAGAATTCATTCCCTATAAACAAAGAAACATCACGGCATTACAAATTATTGAAGATAACAGCATTGATTATCATTGGAAATATGCCGACCGCCATGTCTTTTACAGATTAAAAGCAAAACTGCAACCCGAAACGGAAATAATAATTGCACAAAACGGGTTTTTAACTGACAGCAGCTATTCAAATCTAATTTTTGAAAAGGATGGAAAGCTATACACTCCGAGCACGCCATTATTAAATGGAGTTCAGCGGCAGTATTTATTAGATAATAATATTATAACAACTCGAAACATTCATGTAAGCACAATAGGAGATTATGAGAGCATTCGTTTAATCAACGCCATGCAAGACATAGCCAATTGTAAAAAACTAAAAACTGACCTAATTAATCGCAATTATGTTTCGTAACACATTCACATTATCAAACTCACTATCAATAACTTACAAAGGAATCATAGCTTATTTAAAATTAATCTACATTTAATTATACGTAATATGACAATTGTCATGCTTGCAAGCAGGGGTGAATTTTAAATTTAGCTTGACTATTAAGAAGTTAAAGTAGTGACTGAATGTGAATGTATTAACAATGTTATTTTATTAACAAATAAATAAACTATAATTACCATGACTGATGTAAAAGAATTGATTCAGGCCAAAGTAAAATGTATCGGTGCAAAACGCGAAGCCCTGATGCCGATTTTACAGGCGATTGTTGAGGAGAAGAACTACCTTAACGAAGAAGACATGATTCAGGTGGCAGAAGCCTTAGACCTTTCAACGGCAGATGTTTACGGAACTGCAACTTTCTACACTTTCCTCGACACAGTTCCTCGCGGAAAATACGTGATTCGTGTGTGTAAAACTATTTCTTGCCATATGGCTGGGAAAGATGAAATTGTTGACACCTTAAAAGACCTGTTGAAAGTTGACTTAGGAGAAACAACTCCCGACAAAAATTTCACTTTAATGCAAGCAAACTGCATGGGCTGGTGCCATAAAGGTCCTGTTATGCTGGTTAATGATGACATTTACACTGAGCTAACAAAAGACAAAGTCATTAAAATCATTCATGACTACATGGGTTCATAAATTTTAATCATTAAAAAATTAATTAGTATGGAAAATAAAAAATTCAAATTAGTTGACATAATATTTGAAACAGAAGGCTGTGATGTAGGTGTCGTTTTGGATAGAGTGCTAAAACGTACTCCGGACGATATTATCATGGACATGATAGACTCAGGTCTTCGCGGACGTGGTGGAGCAGGTTTCCCCACAGGATTGAAATGGAAATTTACACGCAGCGAAAGTGCATATGATAAATACATCATTTGTAATGCTGACGAAGGCGAACCAGGCACCTTTAAAGACCGTGAGATTTTGGAAAAAGTTCCAATGAAAGTTTTCACAGGAATGGCAATCGCAGGTTATGCAATTGATGCAAAAGAAGGTTTCATTTACATTCGTGGCGAATATCGGTTTTTACAGAAAAAACTTCAGTCACAAATTGATGAATTCAATCAAATGTTGGAAAACAAAGGATTGGATTTCAAAATTGCATTACGCTGGGGAAGCGGAGCATATATTTGCGGTGAAGAATCTGCACTTTTTGAAAGCATGGAAGGAAAACGCGGAGAACCAAGAAACAAACCGCCATATCCAACCGTTGCAGGTTTCAGAAACAAACCAACCGTTATTAATAATGTTGAGACACTGGTTTATGCCACAATGATCAACAAATATGGTGCGGACAAATTTAAAGAACTCGGCACAAGAGATTCCCGCGGTTCAAAAGTATTCTCTGTTTCAGGTGATACTCCGAAAGCAGGAATTTATGAATTAGAAATGGGATTGCAAGTCAGTGAATTCGTTAAAGAATTTGGCGATGGCGATACAAAAGCTGTTCAAATTGGTGGTGCAGGTGGAACTTGTGTGCCAAGAAAGAAATTTGAAGATATGATTATCGGATACGAAGGTGTACCAACCGGTGGTTCAATGATGATCTTCAACTCAAGTCGCTCAATGTACAACGTGCTTCACGATTATCTTGAGTTTTTTGCTGAAGAATCTTGCGGACAATGTACTCCTTGTCGTGTCGGATGTCAACAATTACTTAAAGGAATTGAAGCGGTAAAACGCGGAGAAAGACCTCCATCCTATCTTGATGATTTGAAATCATTGGCAGCGTCAATGAAAATTGCATCAAAATGCGGTCTCGGTCAATCTGTAGCAAATCCGTTTTCTACAATTATTGACAATTTCAGAGAAGAAGTCATTTATTAATTAGTGTCGAATTTTAAACAATACTTATAATGGGAAAATTTGAAGTAAATCTTAAGATAAACAATATCCCGGTAACTGTCGAAGAGGGAACAACAATTCTTGATGCAGCCAAAAAGCTGAATTTCAGAATTCCAACATTGTGCCATCACTCCGACTTATGTGTTGCCGGTAATTGCCGTGTCTGTGTCGTCGAACAAAAAGGTGCAAAAGCTTTACCTGCTGCTTGTGCAACACCAGTTTCTGAAGGCATGGATATTTCAACAAACTCTGCACAGGTGCGTACTGCCCGCAGACATGTAATAGAACTATTACTCTCAGAACATCGCTCAGAGTGTACCAGTTGTTACAAAAACGGAAAATGCGAATTACAAGACCTCGCAAATGAATACCGCGTGAACGAAACAACTTTTATGAAACTCGTGGAGAATAAAGGTTACACAATCGATGACTTTTCTCCATCCATTATTAAAGATGATTCAAAATGTATTCGTTGCCAGCGTTGCGTGCGCACATGTACGGAAATGCAAAGTGTTTCTGCACTAGCAGTTGTCAATAAAGGCGAGCATCAAAAAATTGCTACCTTTATGAACAAACCAATGCATTCTGTCGTTTGTACAAACTGCGGACAATGTGTTACTCACTGTCCAACAGGTGCATTAATCGAGAAAAACTATATCGACCAGGTTTGGGATGTCATTAATAATCCTGAATTACACGTTGTCGTTCAAACTGCTCCTGCCGTACGTATCGGATTGGGTGAAAGCTTAGATTTAAGTCCGGGTAACCGTGTTACAGGAAAAATGGTTTCTGCACTTCGCCGCTTAGGCTTTGATTCAGTGCTGGATACTGACTTTACTGCCGACCTCACAATTTTGGAAGAAGGTACTGAGTTACTTACCCGCCTGAAAAAAGCATTGGTTGACAAAGACACAGAAACTGCTCTCCCAATGACAACAAGCTGTTCACCGGGTTGGGTGAAATTCATTGAGCATAAATATCCTGAATTATTGCCGAATGTTTCAACGTGTAAATCTCCACAACAAATGTTTGGAGCACTTGCAAAAACATTCTACGCACAGAAAAAAGGACTGAAAGCTGAGAAAGTTGTTTCTATTTCTATCATGCCTTGTACCGCGAAAAAATACGAAGCAAACCGTCCGGAAATGCGCGATAGCGGATTCCAGGATGTTGACTACGTATTGACTACCCGTGAATTGGCAATGATGATTCGCCAGGCAGGTATCGAATTTGCTTCATTACCTAATGAAAAATACGACTCTATCATGGGTGATTCATCAGGTGCTGCTGTTATTTTTGGTGCTACCGGTGGTGTAATGGAAGCTGCATTACGTACTGCTTACGAAATTGTAACCGGACGTGAAGTTCCGTTTGAAAATCTTGATATCCTCCCGGTTCGTGGATTAGAAGGCGTGAAAGAAGCCAAAGTTCTCATCGAAAATGTTAAACCTGAGTGGGGTTTCCTAGAAGGTGCTGAATTAAGCTGCGCAATTGCTCACGGACTTGCCAACGCTAAAATACTTATGGATAAAGTTAAAAGTGGTGAAATGAGTTATCATTTCATTGAGATTATGGCTTGTCCAGGTGGATGTCTCGGTGGCGGTGGTCAACCAATCCCGGTTAACAATGAAATTCGTGAAGCTCGTATGAAAGCAATTTACGAAGAAGATTCAAGTTTGAAAATTCGTAAATCTCATGAAAATCCTGAAGTAATTGCATTATACGAACAGTTCCTTGGAGAACCATTGGGACACAAATCCCATGAATTGCTCCACACGCATTATACAGGTCGTAAAAAGTACTAAACCTTACACCAAACAACTATTGTAACCTAAAGAAGCTTTTCGTAATGGAAAGCTTCTTTTTTTGTATGTCGGGCATGGTAATAATCTCGCAGGGTTTAAGTCCTTGTACGTGCCGAGTTGATAGGAAACGTTATTGAATGGCAAGGGTGTCCCGAGCAATGAAATGGGAACGCCTGAAATTCAATCGTAAGCGCATACAGGAAATCAGGCAGGACGCAAGGGAAGATTATTACCTTATCCTGAGAGGTCTTACAAACTGTTGCCACAGCGACAAACCGATTGGAGACAATCGGCGAGAGTTTGTAAGAAGTCAGCAGAGGTCGTGGTATTTTGCAGTAACGAGCCCCTGAAACGTGAATAAAAGGGAAGTCTCACAAGCAAAAGAAGGACTGAATCAGTTAATTTAAGGAGCAGTCGGCAAGAATTTTTATTTATGAAGTATCAGCAAAAAATATCGTATCAACTTGATTTGTTTTCGGAACAAACACCGAACGATATTCACTATTTCGATAGACGTAAGGACGTAAACCGAGCTTCAGAAGGAAAAGTGAAGCAAGTAAAGTCTTTATTTATGCTAAGCCAACAGACATGCGCAAAGGCTTTGACGGACTTTACCTAACTTCGTTTCTAAAAAACCAACTTCTTGAAAACCATCTATTTTTTCAGAAGTCTGCATGGCGCTTTGTTTTGCAACCCAATAGTTGAATTTTGCAAGGGTATATTCTTTGTCCTTTACGAATACTTGCTTTGTTAAACCTGATTTACGCCAGGCTTCCACTTCTTCAAACATCTTTTCTTGTAAATCCATATTAAATTTTTTCACAAAATTCATTGAAATATTTCAGTCAGAAAAGGTGGGGTTGCTCGGGTGGATACTACTCGCCTTGCTGCCAACTCATTTATCCCCTCACAAAACATGCACAAAACTGCTATTATTTGGTGTATATCCACATGTTTAGAGGCAATCTACACCTCAAATATAGGAAAACTAAATGAATAATTTCATCTATATAGGTAGAATTTATTGGGGAATTATTGACAAATTTAGTAAACAACAAGCTTTTCAGTAAACGTTTGTCCATTGCATGTCATCTTAATCATATATATTCCCGCTTCCCAGTTTTTGGTTGAAATACATGCTGATTTTTGAATTGTTTGTTGAATTATGCATTTCCCTTGCGCAGTATATATCTCAACGTGATAAGCTTGATTTAAATTTTTATCATCAAAACGAATTGTAAATTTTTCGCTTGTCGGATTAGGAAAAACTTCGAGTTTTATTTTTCGATTAATTTCTGCTAAATCTGTGTAAACATAATAACAAACATTGTAATCATCGTGCTGATACAAGAGCGTATCATTATGCGAATAGCATAATAATTCATAAGCATTTCCACCCATGAGCGCAGCCTCATAATGCAGCAATCCACTTAAACTCCCAATGCCTTCTACCCAAAATTCTGTCGCATCCGGCAAGGTATCTTCACCCAAAACAGGATTCAAATGATACAAATCTCGCGGAACGCCATTGATGGATATTTCTGATTTTTCGCTTAGTACGAAGCGCATGGAATCCAAATAAATTTCATCACTATATCCACTAATTCCGTAAACAGTCACCGCATCATTTTCGCTTAAACTAAAATCATACAGAAGTCTATCACCGGTTGTATCCGTTCTGAAAAAAACTTTTCCATCCATTGTTTCTCGCAGATATCCATAAGACAAACTGTTTGTCTGAAATTCATTTGTTGATCGAAAAACCTGCCGATACTGCATTGTTTCAATTGTTGTATCAGCTTGTAAACTAAAAGTTTCTGTTGTAATTGTAAAAGCCGGCAAGCGATGGTTCAAAACGCTCCAAGTTTTTGTTGTATCAATGAAACTCTGAGACATGGCGCTTAGTGAAATCAAGGCGACAAGCATTGAAATTCCCATACGCTTTATAAGTATTTGTATTGGCATCATATGTTTTTCTTTTCAAATTTTTAATCTAATCTATCTACAATCTCTGCATTCTTAAATTCACACAAAAGCTAGAATTTCACTTTATTGATAAAATACACTCTGCGTTTTCCTTTGATGTTTTCTTGTAGATACTACATAACTGATATTGCAATGGAATTACCGCAATACCACTTTCCGATAATATATGTCTTCTTCCGTAGTTAGTTTAATCAGGTAAATACCTTTGGCGCCTTTCAGTGTGAAATCAACGCTAAACTGGTTGTTCTCTGGAATTATTTCATCCGTTTTGTTCCCCATAACATCAAATATGTCTATGTGTTTAATCGGCTCATGTTCTGATTTAAGCGTGATTCTGCCACCGGAAGGATTGGGGTAAACCATAATATCATCAAGCTGGTTGGTGTTGATTGAATTTTCGAATATGACGTCTATGGTTTTGACTGATATATCACCACAATTATCTGAATTATAGGCATACAGACTAACGGTAAAAACCCCTGTATCCTGATAAGTGTGTGTAGGATTAAGCATGTCAGATGTATTGCCATCACCAAAATTCCATAATACATTATCATTAGCATCACCGCTATAGGTAAAATTCACCTCAGGATTTGATAAATAGACAATACTGTCAGATACAGTAAAGCCGGAATTTAAGAAACCAACATTGTCGATTGTGACATCAAATGTATCAAGACAAAATTCACTACCAAACAAATTGATATATTGTGTAGCCCAAGCATGATTTGGACTGGGATAATTGACAGACACATCGTATGTACCTGCTGGAAGGCTTGTTTGTTCATTACTGTAAGGGTCAATTATATTCAAACCCGAAGTGTCTATCCATTGAAACGTATAGGTGTAAGAGGCAGGTATAAATGTTACTGCTCCTTTGTCAAGCAAGCATGTGTCAGGTGCAATTTCAACATCATAAGAGGGTAAAGGCGAATCAAAGACTGTATCCTGCCTTGTAAAGCTTGTACATCCCCAGTAGTTTTCAATCGTAAGAGAGACAAAATGCGCCGTATCCTCATCTTCCCAGTGAACTAAGTATCGATAGTCTCCACCTTGCTCATTTAGTGGCCATATGCTGTCAATTTGACAATTAGCACCAAAATCCCAATCGTAATTTTGAAGGCTGTCTTCCTGAGCTTTGATTGAGGCGGGTTCGCCATTACAACGCGGTGGAATGATAGTTAAATTTGCCCTAGGAATTCTTGCAAATCCGACAACTACGGTATCAGAGCTAGTACACCCGTAATTGTCTTCTGTCCAAATCAATTCAATATTATCAAAGTCAGTGTCTCCAATTATCAGTATAGAGCAGGTTACTAAGCTTTCCGGATTATCTATTTCCTCAAAATTAATATTAGATGATTCAGAAAACCAGTTACCGGATGAATTTTCGTTATCAACACTTAAAACTGCATTCAAATTCCCGAAGTATCCGCAGAAGAGAGTATCAGTTCCTGCATAAGCCATTGGCTGTTCATAACAAATCACCTGATGCGCCACAGAATCGGAGGAAGTAGCACCTTCCACAACAAGGCTGACCATTATTGTATCAGCTACATTTATTGCATCAATCGAAAAATTATAGGTTTCGGGACCGTCAATGCTTAGCAGAACATCATCTTTGTACCAGGCGCGGGTGATTACCATTTCTCCCGAACTGACATCGGTGACGCTTATCTGGGTTCCACAGATTTCCGGTTCATAAGAAAATTCCGCTGTGATTTGGGCGAATGATGCCGTTATCATCAGGCTAAAGATCAAAAAAACAAGAATTGATTTTTTCATAATATTAGAGTTTTTAATGGGCATGTTTTTCATTCTGTATTAAAAAAATAGGTTCTCAACTTTAAGCAAACTAAAAAATAATCTGCAAAAGCTTATCAATTTTAGTAAACAACAAGCTTTTCAGTAAACGTTTGTCCATTGCATGTCATCTTAATCATATATATTCCCGCTTCCCAGTTTTTGGTTGAAACACATGTTGATTTTTGAATTGTTTGTTGAATTATGCATTTCCCTTGCGCCGTATATATCTCAACGTGATAAGCTTGATTTAAATTTTTATCATCAAAACGAATTGTGAATTTTTCGTGAGCAGGATTTGGATATACATTTGTTGTGCTTCCATAAAAATCAGCAACTGATGTGGTGACAATGTTAAAATCTGCAACAAACATAGATTTCCCTTCTAAACCACTAAATCCGTCAATAACAAAAACGTATTGCCCCGGATCAAGGTTTTGAGTAAACACTACCTCTTCGCTACCTGAAGCACAGCCCATGTAAGTACCGGATGTATTGGGAGGGTCAGACATTGGGCCACCACCCAGGTTCGTGCAATCCTCACCATTCCATGAATACAAAGCAAACTGAAGATTAACAGACACCTCATTAATAAACGAGTATTCAATTATGTTGGATAATACGATATTAACAGGTTGTTGGCTTGATTCGGTCACAGTAAAATGGTAAAATGCCGGATTGTCCGTTACATTATATGCACATTCTACAGGAGCTGTAAAATCTGTAGGCTCTGAAAGAATATTACAAACCGCTGCATCAGCCGAAGCAGGAGTTTCGCAGTAATTTTCCGGAAATTCCATCCGCTCACTTACGGCAAGAAAAAGTTTTTGAGCTGCGTTATTCTGATCCCACACACGCATGTACAAGGTATCACCAGCCGTCAAACCCGACAAGGTAGCCCATCGGATTTCTCCATTAGAAAATTCATCTTCAAACACTGAGTTGAAACACTCATTCAAAATTAGTTCATTCGAATCGTTTCCATCATACACTGCGAGACCGATTTCTGAGGGGGCCTGAGAAATAGGCATGGGAATAATGTCCGAATTGTACACGTGAAAACTGAGTTCACTGATGCCTTCAGGAACACGCATTTTATACCACAGGTCATTTGCCTCAGCAGCGTTCAAATCCATACAACCAGGAGCATCATAAGCGGATGCAGAGGCCGGATTCAGGTCAAGGGGTTGCAGGATCAAATTTCCACAACTTCCGTATTCATCAAAATTTATTAGAGGTGCTGTCTGGTATGAATTCTGAGCTTGGCTAAGAATTACAGACAAAAATAAGGCAATAAAGACTAACTTTTTCATAATATATGGCTATTTGTTGGTATAAATATAATACATTTTTTCTTATAAATGAAATAAAATAAGACAAAATGCTTAATTATCTTCACAAACAAAGGGATGAATTGGGGTAACGGTTACGTGTATGAAACGTTGGGGATTGCGGGCGACTTTCCTGTCAAGTTACACCGAACTTGATGCGGGGCAGAACGCTCGAATAACCACTTAAACCCCAATGTTTTATACACGATGTTGGCGGTTCGTTGTTCTTTTAATCTCAATAATAATATCGTCAATTGTCTTTGTTTCCGTAATTATTTTATCTTTTAATTCTTCTTTAATCGGAAGTTTTTTATAGTCAGCAGAATTTTCAGAATGTATTGGTATAATTCCTTTTTTCGGATTTACAAGATTGCAAACATCAGCAAGACAGTCAGCTGAAGCGTGTCCGCTTGTATGAATTTTACTCAATTTTGGGAAATTATCTATAAAATCCAAGTACTTTTTATTTGCATGTTTACTTTTTGGATTGACATATTCTTTCCACATAGAATAAATTAGAATGGTCTTGTCTTTCTCTAGTAATGGCAATAAAAACTCAATGTAATCATTGAATTTGTCAGTTGCACGGACTAACATACAAAAACCTTTGTCTTGCATCCATTGTATTAACTTATCGTTTTCTTTCCAGAAAGCATAAGGTTCTCCAAAATCAAATAAGGCACTTTTTTTACCAGCTGAATCTGAAAAAATTTCTAAAACATTCTTTTGAAAATCATCACAAACAAAAGGTCTGGCTTTCATTTCTTTGTTAGCCGCATGAAATGTAGCCAATCGCTCCATATCGGTAGATGAACACATTACAAATACATTTTTGTATTCTTTCATTAATTCAACAACTTC
>JAQIBY010000147.1 GCA_027858835.1 Bacteroidales bacterium
GTTAAATCATTGTTATATAGTTTTTTATTGTGAGGCATCCTGAAGATTGTTTAGTTCAACAATAGCCTCCAATATCAAGCGTGTGCAAGCAACGCTTGATCGGAGGCTAAGTGTTAGCGAGCGTTTTTATTGATTTTCTGTAATCATCTTCAATTATTGCATATAAATATCCATCGTTCCATTTACCATTCATTGGAACAATTTTTCGCCGTAATCCTTCTCTTTGCATACCAGATTTTTCTAAAACTTTCACAGAAGCGTAATTGTCTGTATTTGTCCCTGCTTCAATCCTGTGTAGACTTAATTCTTCAAATCCCAATTTTATAAGGCATTTGGATACTTCAGTTGCATAACCCTTATTCCAGAAAGTTGGAAGTAACTTATAATATATTTCTCCCATTTTAAATTTATCACTTAAAAGTGAAATCCCACCAAGTCCAATAAATTCATCTGTATCAAGCAAATTTATTGAAAAAGAATAGTTTTTTCTTGGCGTGTCATGCTGAGATTGTACGTAGGGTCGAACTTCTTTCCGTGTTTCTTCAATATTTTCAGGAACATCGTTGATACTAAAGTTAGCAACTTTGGGCTGTGAATTAAGATTGTGGATATTCTCAATGTCGTCCATTGTGATAGTCCTTAATTGAAGTCTTTGGGTTTTTAATTTCATTGTTACCTTCAGAGCCCTATTATTCATGATTATTTTCAAATAATTCTGACTTTAGTTTATTTATCCTTTTTGCTTCTACCCTTACTTGTTTCATATTTCCGTAATTCATAGAAAAGTATATTACCGGATTATACAGATTGCCTAAAGCACGATACAGAACTGACCATAAGCTATAAAATTTTTTCTTTGCATTGATCTTACCGATTTGCAGTTCGTAAGGTGTCATGTTCCTGGGTTTGAATACAACCGTATTATGATCGCAATGTCTCCAGTCCGTAATGAGCAATCGGTCCTCTTTTTTTAGATCTTCATATATTTTGGTGCCGGGATAAGGAGTTAATATATTGAGGGAAGCGGTATTTACTTTATTTTTTATTAAGAAGCAAATGGTTTCGTTAAATGTTTCTTTTGTGTCGCTATCAAAACCAAAGACCATTGATGCATGGATAAGGATCCCTGCTTTTTTTATCTTTTTCAAGGCTTTCTCCAAATGTTCAATTCCGTTCATTGACTTACGCATTGTTTTTAACTGTAAGTCAGACACACTTTCAAGTCCGAAGAAAAGCGCTTTGCAACCACTTTCTGCTGCCAGCTGCATAAGCTCATTATCTTTAACCAATAAGGATACTGAAGCTTGCCCTACCCATCTAATTTTTAAAGGTTTAATTGCCTTGAATAAAGCTTTAGCATACTTGGGATTTCCAATAATGTTATCATCCAGAAACATAAAATTTTTCGCCCCGGATTCCTGAATGTCGCGTACAACATTCTCTACAGGAATATGTCTGACTTCCTTACCAAAAAGATTTGTAACACAACAAAAATCACAATCATAGGGGCATCCCCGGGTTGTCATTATCGGTATAAGATTAAACAATCTTCTTTTAATGATTTTGCTAAAATCTTTTGGGACGTATTTTTCCAAATCAGGATTAGGATCATAATATTTTCTTTTCAAATTATTATTCTGAAAATCCTGGATTAGCATTTCCCAAACACCTTCGGCTTCTCCAACAACCACACAATCGGCATGTTGCAGAGCCTCGTCTGGAAGTATGGTCGGATGCACTCCCCCAAGTATAACAGTCTTGCCTCTTTTTCTAAATTCACGGCAAAGCTCGTAAGCTCTCGGAGCATTAGCCGTCATGCAGCTTATTCCTACCAGATTACAATTCTGCTCCAGATCAACAAGTTCTGTTTCTTCCTCAATAATATCAACTTCATGTACAGGCGGGGTTAGTCCAGCCAAAATATAAAGGGCAAGTTGAGGCATCATAAGTCCCTTATTTGTTCTGATTTCAGCATCAACGGTTGGTGATATAAGGAGAATTTTCATTATTAAATTTTGTGTGAAATATTTTTTTCTTTGTTGCTATTTAGTGCCCGTCTATAAAGTCGGCAAAAGTATTTTGGTGACCATGTGTTTGTTCAGGGAGTATCAGTTACAAGGCTTGCGAAGCCCCAAAACACAGAGTTTACTTAGGTAAATGAGTAGTTTTCGGGCAAGCCTTGTAAACGGAACCTTCTGAACAGACACATGAATTTTTACTCGCTTTGCTTAGTTTATAGACAGGCACTATTTAAATGACTTGAGCTGTGAATTTGCCTTGCAGCTAACTTTTATTTTACCGGATCAAAAATCCGATATGCTAGTAGTTTCACACGGTCATTCAATAGGAACCAGGCCAAAGCATATCCCCAAACAAACAGTGCCCAACCCCAACCGAGTGGAGTCATAAACACCCCATAAACAGCAATGAGTGTGGCTATTATTTGTGTTCCAAACACCGCTATCCATAAAATCCGGGCCGGACGTATAGACCAAAACGGCCCACGGGTTCGGGTAAGGAAAATAGTCAGATGCCCGGCAACGGACAATTTTAAATACATTAATGTCTGGATGTAATCCTGATCGAGATGAAAGACACGCTCTGCCAAATAAAATAAGCCAAAAGCGGAAACGACCCCGATAACACCCAGCACTGTTGATATTCCCAGTACCATTCGCATGTTCCATACCTCCGGTTTATTTTTATATTGAACATTGTCATATGCAATGGAAAGAATGGCACCATCGTTAAG